>JBBRKD010000335.1:0-3396 GCA_038218255.1 Hyphomicrobiales bacterium
GCGCGCGGCTGCGGCAAAGAATGGGCCCAGTTGCGGGACCGTCACATGGCGGAAGGTCTTCCACCAGCCAAACGCGTATACCTGCGCCATCTCGTCGAGATCGCGCGAGAGGCTGCGTGCGCCTTCCCGCATTTGGACGGCAACGTTGGGGATCTTGTTGATCGCAACCGCCGTGATCGCCGTCGTCTCCCATGGCCCGAGCCAGACATAGCTGAGCGCGATGATCACAAGAGCTGGCAGGTTCAGGAACAAGATCAGCCAGGCATCGAAGAACTTGTCAGCCGTCGCGTTGCGCCCAAGTGCCAGCCCGATGGCTGAGCCGATCAACATGGCGATGACGAAGGCGCAGGCGACGCGGGAAAGCGTTGCAAACAGATGCCCCCACAGATAACCGTCTGCCGCTTCCCGCATCAAGACGCCGACGACTTGCGCGGGTCCTGGCCCGTGCCGGTTGTCGGCAAGCGCGGCTAAAGTGGCCCAGATTGCAATCAGAGCGGCGAGCGATGCAACAGTCCACGCGAGGCGCTCTTGCCACGAATTGGGTGAGGCGACCGCATGCGCGGTATTCTTAAGCGTTCGTGACATGAAACAGTTTCGGATCGAACTTGGTTTTAGCACCGACAAGTTCGGTATCGCCAGCCTCGATCAGCAAACCCATGATCTTTTCAGCCGACGCCATGGCGGCCGCGTTCCATGGCCCGACGATGCCTGCCCGGTAGGCAGTTTTCATGGCCCTGAATTCGATATCGTTGGATGTTTTCATCAACGGTTTTAGCCGGTCCCACGCGGTGTCAGATTTCGCGAGCACCGTATTGGCTGATTCCACCGCCTTGAGCAGCGCTGCGATCTGTGCGCCCTTCGCAGCCTCCGTCCCCTCTTTCCAGATGAAACCGACGAACGCTGGCACGGGAGATATGGCCAGCGCCGACATGACTTCGGTCATGGTCAAAACGGGGCGGAAGCCGAAGCCCTCGAGCCGTGTGGTCTGGGTCCAGAAGTTCAACGATGCGTCAAGCCCGCCGTCGCGGAGTTGCTCGGCGATGAGCGGCGGCGCGCCAAACTGGATGGTGGCCTTGCTTGCGAGATCGAACTTGAGCGTTTTGCGCGCGTAAGCCTGAAGCAACAGCCAGCTTTTGTCGATCGACGAGCCGGCGACGCCGAGCCGCTTGCCCTCAAGATCGGTGAGCGTTTTGATGGGCGAGGCTTGGGCCACCATCACCGCGCCGAGCGCGGAAGAATAGGGCGCAAACTTCAGCGGTTCGCCAAGGCCGCGCTGGCGTAGGGCCCAAGTCCAGTCGCTGACGATTACGTCAGAACCACCGCTGAGCAGCGAGATCGGCCCGGCTTGGTTGTTGGACAGCTCGATGGGTGCGAGCGAGAGGCCGATGGTCTTATCGAGACCTTCTGCACGGATCGTATCCAGCAGCCAATTCACGGACCCGAACTTGACGGCAGCGACCTTGAGCGGCTCGCCCACACCCTGGATCCCAGTGCCTTGAGCCCACGCGGGAGCCATCGGGGCCGTGACGGCCATCGCCAATCCACCAAGAACGACCCTGCGACGCGCAATCATTTCGGTGTTCCCTCAGCCGTCAGGCGATTGCGGACGATGTAGCTCACTCCGCGCACCCACGCGTCATCCGTGTTTCCTTGAACGCCCGCGCTATAGACGGCTTTGACCGCGCCGGTCTGCGCATCAAGCACCTGGATGTTCACAGCGAGTAACGTATCAGAAAACTTCTGTACAAGACCCAGCATCGCCAGCTTCGCACCCGTTTTCTTGGCGAGATCGGCTTCGCAACCGTTGCACTTGAACAGCGGTGCGGCGGACTTGACCTCATCGTTGAGCTTGGAGATGTCGACGACTTGGAACTGCGCGCTCGCAGCGAGGCGCGTTTTGAGTTCCTCCGCCAGAAGCGTCAGCCGCCTGGTCTCTTCCGGTCGAACTTTCAAGATGAGTTCGCCTTCCTGGCTCGTATCTAGCAGCTCGAACGGAAACACGGCGACCGTTTCGGCGGCCGCAGCCGCAGGCCGTAGCGCCAGCAAAGCCCGTGCCGCAAGCCCACACCAAAACCCCCATGCAATCCCTCGCATGCGCCACCCTGAAACCGAGGCTTGATCGTCCTTAAAGGCCATTCCTGAAGCAGCGCCCCCGTTGAATGCAAGATAATACGTAAGTCGTAGGCGAACACGATCGCTCACGTTCCCGCTATCCTCCAATCCCTCACCTTGACATCGCGCCAGCCGCAGCCTTCGTTACGGCCACAAAACGTCGGACGATCCAACGACACGACGTGAGATTTCAGGGTAGGAGACGAGACCGGTGATAGGTTCCTGGAGGCCCGCAGTGCTCGTGTCTGCAGCGCTCGTGTCTGCGCTGGTGCTGATGTTTGGGCCAACCATCGTGGCAATGTGCCTGCATGTGCCAGTCGCCCACGCACAAACGCCGCCAGCCCCTAACGCCGCAGCGTTGAGTGCCGACACGCTGAAATTCAACATCGTGCTCGCCCGTGAGTTGCGCGACGTGGCACTACCCCTGTCCCTCCTCGACATTCCCCCATCAGACGATGGCGTTGCGGGCGGCAAACTCGCAATCTCCGACAACAACACCACCGGACGCTTCCTGAAGCAGGAGTTCAGCCTCGACGTGGTGGAAGCCGCAAAGCCCGACGCCCTCGTGGCGGCCGTTGCCGCCAAGGTCATGGCAGGCCATGGCTTCATCGTCGTGGACGCGTCCGCCCAGACGATCCTCGCCCTCGCCGACGCCCTCAAAGGCACCGACGCCGTGCTGTTCAACGCCAGCTCGCCCGATGATCGGTTGCGCGAAGACGAGTGCCGCGCGAACGTCATGCATACCGCACCCACCCGCTCGATGTTAACAGATGCGCTCGCCCAGTATCTCGCCTGGAAGCGGTGGTCGAAGTGGTTTCTTGTGACCGGCACGACGCCAGAAGACAAGGCCTACGCTGAGGCGCTGCGCCGCTCGGCTAAGCGCTTTGGTGCTCAAATTGTCGAAGAGCGAACATTCGTTTACGATTCAGGCAGCCGTCGCTCCGATGGCGGATTTGAACAAATTCAGCAGCAGATCCCGACGTTCACCCAGGGTGCAAAACCCCACGACGTGGTCATGGTCGCAGACGAGGGCGAGTTGTTTGGCGAGTATCTCCCGTTCCGCACCTGGGACCCGCGCCCGGTCGCAGGTACGGCCGGGCTCACCGCCACAGTGTGGCATCCAGCGCTTGAACTGTGGGGTGGCACGCAGTTCCAAAACCGGTTCAAACGCTTGGCAAATCGCCAAATGCGCCCGCTTGATTATAACGTGTGGCTGGCGGTTCGCGCGGTTGGCGAAGCGGCGAGCCGCAAGCAGACCACTGACCTCAAGATTTTGCGCGCCTA
>JBBRKD010000336.1:0-3391 GCA_038218255.1 Hyphomicrobiales bacterium
AGCAGACTGTTGCGTGCATGATGATTTGGTGAAGGTTCTGGCGCACACGATGTTGTGTGTGTCGGATGAAAAGGGAACGCAGTGCGACCGCTGAAATCCTTAAGTTAGGGATTTGGCTTGGAAACAAGCGACGGCATCAAAACTGCGGCTGCCCCCGCAACTGTAAGCGGCGAGCTTTCTGCGCACATGCCACTGATCGCCCCTCTCAACTTGAGAAGGGAAATCGGGAAGGCCGCAGCAAGCGTCTGAGCCGCGAGCCAGGAGACCTGCCTTCACAAGCAGCCCATCTACCGTGCGTGGGGCGCGGCGGAGCGAATGATCGTAGCGGCGGCAAATGTGTCAACCGGTGGGGAACCATGTCGGTGAGCAGGCGCGTCGTTTACGCAGTGTGTCAAAGTCGTTTTGGTGTGTTGGCCCGCTTTTCCGGGCACCGGATCGCTGTGCGCACGTGAAGCTAGTGCTGTTGATCGAATGGCTACTCGCCCCTGTTCGTCGTTAGACGAGGGGTTATCTATGCTGCTGTCTGACTTACATCGCTCACGACACGCGACATCCATCGCTCGTGCCATCGTGATCCTATCCATAAGCCTCGTCGATCCCGCGCATGCCCAACTCGCAACCTCTCCCCAGCCAGTGACGATCCCCGAGGTCACGGTGACGGCTCCAGCCGACACGGCTGCCTCTCGGTCGCGCCCGGTCAAGGCACCGGCCGCCGCCCAACAGTCGACAACGCCGCGCGCCTCGTCTCCCGCAGCCGCAGCGCAAGCCGAGCGAGCGCAAGCCGAGCCGTCAGCGGTGAGCGTTGCTCCAACGGGAACGCTTCGTCCTGTCGAGCAAATCGGCAGTGCGGTGACCGTGGTAACGGCCCAGGAAATCGACGCTCAGCAGCGAAGGTCGGCAACGGACGTATTGAAATCTGTGCCGGGCGTGAATGTCGTCCAATCGGGCGGCGTCGGTGGCGTTTCGTCGGTGTTTATCCGCGGCGCCAACTCAAACCATAGCAAGGTCCTGATCGACGGGATCGATGTGTCCGACCCTTCAAGTGCCAATCGGACTTTCAACTTCGGTCAGCTCACGACCTTCGATCTCGACCGCATCGAAGTTTTACGCGGCCCGCAGAGCGGCCTCTACGGGGCGGACGCGCTGGGCGGGGTGATCGTCGTTTACACCAAAAAGGGCGAGGGGCCGTTGAAGGTCGAAGGGCTCGTCGAAGGAGGTTCGTTTGGAACCTTCAATCAGGCGCTCTCAGCCAGTGGCTCGACGGACCGCATCAACTACGCCTTCAACGTCTCCCATCTGCGGGCCGACACGGTGCGGGTGACGCCAAGCGACATCCTGCTACCGGGCACGCCCCGGTTGACGAGCAACACCGACAACCTGACCTATTCCGGCAAGGTCGGGATAGACATCACGCGGGAACTCACGTTCAATTTCGTCGGCCGCTACACGCAATCCGCGCTTGGCTTCCAGGGCGATAGCTTTTCCTTCATCGACTTCACCAATCGCCCCGATCCAGTCAAGTCGCGCCAGAACACTGAGCAACTCTACACGCGCAGCGAAGCCGTTTGGAGCCCCTTCGGCGGGCGTATCCGCAATACCTTCGGCTTCAATACAACCGACGTGTTGACCAATGATGTGTCTCCGACCGCTGGCGTTTCGTTCGGCGACGGCCATCGCGTCAAATACGATTGGCGCACGGTGGCCGACGTGGCTCCAGGCGTCGTCATGTCGGTCGGTGCCGACTATCAAAACGAAACGCTCATCGTCCCCGCGCTCGCGGTGCGTGAAGCCAACAGCGGTGTCTACGTCCAGGCCCAAGTGGAGCCGGTGCGCAATCTGTTCCTCGTCGGCAACGTCCGCCACGACGACAATGAGAGCTTTGGCATTTCGAACACGTGGCGCTTCGCACCCGCTTACGTTTTCGACAGCCTCGGCCTCAAGCTCAAGGGCAGCGCTGGCACGGCATTTAAGGCTCCCTCGCTCAGCCAGCGCTTCCAGGATTTCGCCGATTTCGGATTTTTCGCCAACCGCAATTTGAAGCCCGAAGAAAGCACAGGGTATGACATCGGCTTCGAGCAGGCCGTGTTTTCAAACCGGGCCCAATTTGGGGCAACCTGGTTCTACAACGACATCACCAACCTGATCCAAGGGACCTTCGATCCGGTCACGTTCAACAGCTCGGTCGACAACATCGGCAAGGCACGCACGACAGGTGTTGAGGTCTTTGCGTCTGCTGACGTCACCGATGATCTCCGGCTGCGCGCCGACTACACGTATACCGAAGCGTTCGACGCCGAGACCGGCAAAGACCTCCTCCGCAGGCCGCGCCATAAGACGACCCTGGCGGCCGGTTGGAAACCCACGCCACCGCTCCTCCTCACGGGTAGCATCAACTACATCGGCCCGACTCTAGACGTTGATCGCGTGACATTTGCAGATACGACGACGCCAGGGTTCGTGCTGGTCAACGTCGCCGCCGACTATGCGATTGATCCCCACGCCAGTGTGTTTGGACGGATCGATAATCTCTTCGATCGCCGCTACCAAAACCCGTCTGGCTTCGAGGGCACCGGCATCGGGGCGTTTGTCGGGGTCAAACTCCGCAACTGATCCCACGAGACCCATGGACTGCTCCGGCGCTTGCGTCGGAGCGGTCTCACGCAGGCATTGTCCAAAGGCCCTCGCGCGGCGCAGGCCGTGTGAGACGCCCGACCGTATGCGCGCTGACCGTGTCGAGCACCGCCCGCGCCAGCCCCAACATTTTCCGCGTGGAGCCGACATAGGCTCGCTTGCTTTGGGCCGACGCGCCACCTTCGCGCACGACGTTGCCGATGTCGCTGTAGACCCGCCGCGCCGCTGCGATCGCGAGCGCCGATCGTATCGGCAAGCGCGCAATCCCGTGATAGGCCGACTCATAATACCGGTCAGCTTCCGCAAGCAGCCTCAGCGTGACCCCATGCACAGCGTCTTGATGTTGCAACTGTCCGATTTCGGATGGGGGCACGCCAACCTCGGCGAGCCAGTCAGACGGCAGATAAACACGCCCGACAGCCGCGTCTGCTAAGACGTCGCGCGCGATGTTGGTCAACTGAAACGCGATACCAAGGTCACAGGCGCGGTCGAGCGTTGTCCGGTCTCGCGCGCCCATGATGATCGCCATCATCACCCCGACGCAGCCAGCGACATGGTAGGAATACAGCAGGGTGTCGTCGATCGTGCGGTAGGGCATGTCACGCACGTCCATGGCCATGCCCTCGATCAGATCGAGCGGATAGTGCGCCGGGATCGCGTGCGTCGTCACGACGGGTTCCAGCGCGAGAAAGGCAGGCTCAATGGCCCGCGCCGACACAGCATCGAGTGTCTGCGCCAGCACCACGGCCAGCCGTTCCGC
>JBBRKD010000337.1:0-3388 GCA_038218255.1 Hyphomicrobiales bacterium
CCCCGTAATCTGCGCTCTCATCGCCAAACAGCTGGCGGAACGCATCATGGCTCGGTGTCCCCACGATCAGGCGATCGAAGTAGTAATGACCAACTTCATGCCGGAAATGGCCCAGCAGCGTGCGGTAGGGCTCCCCCATCATCTTGCGCTGGAATTCCCGGTCAGCGTCATCGGCTTCTGAGATGTTGATCGTGATCAGGCCGTCCAGGTGGCCCGTCTTTGTGGGCATGTCGCCCAACCGAGGGGCGTCCGTATGGGCGACGAACACGAACGCGAGCCCTTGCACCGGATCGACGCTTTTGGGGGTCAACGGGAGACCCATCTTCAACAGGGCATAGACGAGCTGGTGCTTGGCGAGTTCCAGTCGTTTCCAGCGGTCGAGGTTGTCGCCGACCGCGAGATCGGGGATCACGTGATTGAGCGCACAGGCCCGGCACACGGCAGTGTCCGCTTCGTATGGCACGAGCCAGTTGCACGCGCCCATCGCAGCGTTCGCGCACCTGTGGAACGCCTGACCGGGAGCCGCGGCAGCATGCCACCCCGTCTCGTCGACGGCTGTCAGCGGGCTCAACGTCACTTTGTCATGCAGGTAGCCAAGCGCGCTACCGCACCGCACGCACAGCGTGTTTTCAAAAAACAAAAGGTGTTTGCAGGTCGAGCATGTGAAGAGTTGCATCGTTACGTTGCCCCGATCCGTGCCTGTGGTGGCCCACACTCCACCTCGTCCTAGTTTTCGATTGTGTACAACACGCGGATGACGCTGGGCGACGCGGCGGAGTTCCACTCTGGCCGTCATATCCTGAGTGCCGATAGGCACCAGCTTAAGAATTGACCGCGAGACGGTCGATCCAATCCCAGCTCGTCGGACCAGACGGTAAGCTCGCCGCCGCTCGTCCAAGGATCAAGCGATGACAAACACGGTTTTTCGCCAGATCGTATTGCCCTGCCAGATTCGAGATGAAAATCCAAAGCAACAGCGGAAAGGGTGTTAGTGTCCCGCCGGCACGCGCTGAGCGCGAAAGCCCCCAAAACACTGCACCAGCACGCAGCACCCGGACACAGCACCACGGCGCAGCGCTGATACAACGCCAGATTGTTTCCGTCGTCGAACCCGAAAGCCCCCACATGACGCTGCCGCTCGCCACCGCCCGCCAAATCCTGGATGCAGCACTTGCTGCCGCATCCGACATGACCTTGCGACCGCTCGCCATCGCCATCCTCGACGAACGCGGCTGCTTAGTTGCTTACGCGGCCCAAGATGGATCGAGCCTGATGCGCGGCGATATCGCACGCGGCAAGGCGTACGGCGCGGTCGCCATGGGGATCGGCTCGCGCGCAATCTTCAAGCGGGCACAAGAGCAACCGTTCTTCGTGGACGCCATGAATACGATGGCCAACGGGGCCCTCGTTCCGCTGCCCGGCGGCGTGTTAATCCGTGATGCCAGCGGCGCGTTGGTGGGTGCGATCGGCATTAGCGGCGAGTCCTCAGACAACGACGAACGCTGTGCGGTGGCAGCCATTGCGGTTGCGGGTCTCGTGGCCGAAACCGGCTGACACCAGCTGATGACGGCAAATGTCGCGTCTGGGCCGAACGGCTGCTCCCCAGAGCTGCGCCCATGGTGAGAGCTAGGGCAACGCACTGCCGAACTCATACGATAAAAACGGCGGAGGTGAGAGCCGAATCTGGCAGCCTCCGGTTTTTCAGCCCACCCGTCACTCAGCCCACCCGTCATGCCGCCCGTCACGGTTCTGGCCGCAGCTTCGCTTGGATGGCGGCGACCTCGACACGCGCTGCCTGGGCTGCTGCCTGCGTGATTGCGCGGTAATGGGCAACGAGCGCCCGTCCAAAGTCCGTGAGCGCTGCGCCGCCACCGGACTTGCCGCCGGTCTGGCTTGCGACCACGGGTTCGGTGAAGGCGCGGTTCAATTGGTCCACGAGGTCCCAGGCTTGGCGGTAGCTCATGGTCATGGCGCGCCCAGCTGCCGAGATCGAGCCGAGCTGATCGATGTTGTCGAGCAGCAGCATTTTGCCCGGTCCGAGGCGACCGTGGGCGCCAAGGTCGACGCGCACAATCAGGTGAACGACAGGGGGGCTGTCCAAAGGCGTGCTCCCATAAGGTTTAGCGCGTGTTGTGACGGTCGTTGGCTGCCACTTCAAGCCTGCCGCGATGCGGCCCGTTGGTGCAAACTCTCAAAGCACGTTACAGACGGGCGTGCGCCTCTGTTGTCCGCTGTCTACGACCACGTCATCCACGTTCACCCAAGCGAGCTTTATGCCACGTCTTTCCGCCCCGGTCCGCTTCGGTTCGATCGACGTGAAGACGCCGCTTGTGCTCGCTGGCCAACGCATTGGCGTCATGGGCGGGTCGTTCAATCCACCCCACGACGGCCATGCCATCGTCGCCCAGACGGCGCTGAAACGGCTAAAGCTCGATCAGCTCTGGTGGCTCGTCACGCCGGGCAATCCCTTGAAATCGCACAATGGCCTGGCCCCGCTCGCGCAGCGGATGGCCGCGTGTCGCGTGCTGGCAACCCATCCGCGTATGCATGTGACGGCCTTTGAAGCCCAGCTTGAGACGCCCTACACGGCAGCGACACTCGGGTTTCTTGGCGCTCGTTATCCAGGCGCAACCTTCATCTGGGTGATGGGGGCAGACAATCTCGCTGGCTTTCACCGCTGGCAACACTGGCGAAGCATCGCAGCTAGCATGCCCATCGCGGTCGTCGATCGGCCCGGCTGGCGCCTGCAGGCACTTGCCTCCCCGGCCGCCCGCGCGCTGTCGCACAATCGTATCCCCGAGGGCGCAGCCGCGATTCTTGGCACGCAGGCCCGCCCGCGTTGGACGCTGCTGTCCACCCGGCTGTCGCATGCGTCGTCGACCAAACTGCGCAATGGATCAGCCAACCGGTGAAGCCCGCATACCTTTGCGCGTGACAGCTCTGCTTCCGCTCGTCGCCGCCGCGACTTGGCGATCTGGCAAAAATCGGTTATTTACTAACGGGCTGGCGCGTCTCACCCGCGCGGGCGACCGAGCGTTAATCTTGTTCTCGTGCCAAACCCGTCTTTGCTCCACCCCCTGCTCACTTCAGGGCGCAACCGAAGGATGATCGCCAAAATATGAGAACCGCACCCGGAGTTGGCGCGCGCGCGAAGGCGCAGCCCGAACAACTCTCCCCCGCTGCCGCACAGCCGTCTGAGGCCTCGGCCGCGCTCCTCGCCGACGTTGTCACCTGGCTCGACGACGCCAAAGCCGAAGACATCGTCACCATCGATCTCGCGGGCAAGTCGTCCATCGGCGATTTCATGGTCATTGCCTCTGGCCGCTCCGACCGTCATGTCGGCGCCATCGGAGACCAGCTTCAGAAAAAATTCAAAGAGAGCGGCGTC
>JBBRKD010000338.1:0-3384 GCA_038218255.1 Hyphomicrobiales bacterium
ATGGATGAGCCGTTCGTGTCGCTCGACGATCCAACCGCTCAGACGTTGCGCACGCTCGTCGTTGAACTGTGGGAGAGCCATCCCACGACCGTTCTCTTTGTCACCCACGACCGCAACGAAGCTGTGCGGCTTGGCACGCGCATCGTGCGCCTTGCGGCGCTGAAGGATGGGGCGGCCACAAGCCTCGTGTCGGACACAGCCATCGCGCTCACTGAGGCGCAACGCCGCGACACCTCGTCCTTGACGGCTGAGCAGGCGCGCGTGTTTGTCGGCGGATGAGCACGAAATTCCTGGCAAGTGTGACGTCGGTCGCCGAGGCGTTGATCGCCGTCGCAGGTGGCGCCGACATTATCGATTGCAAGGACCCATCGCAGGGGGCGTTGGGCGCGCTCCCGGTTGACACGGTCTCAGCCATCCGAGCCGCCGTGCCGCGTCGGATCGCGGTCAGTGCCACGATCGGCGATTTGGCCGCTGTCCCCGATGTGGTTGCCAGTGCGTGCCGGGCCATGGCCGCAAGCGGGTGCGATTTTGTGAAGGTCGGGTTGTTTCCAGGTGGGGATGCCCGAGCAACGATCAGCGCGCTTGGACGCCTCGATCTTGATGGCGTTGGCATCGTCGGGCTCCTGCTTGCCGACCGTGCACCTGATTTCGAGCTGATCGACGCGATGGCTGACGCACAGTTTGTCGGCGTCATGTTAGACACCCAAGGCAAGGCGTCAGGCGCGTTAACTGATCACCTCACACCGGCCGCCCTCACGTCCTTTGTCGCACGCGCCGCAGCTTTGAGAGTTTTTTCTGGCCTCGCCGGGTCGCTGCGCGTATCTCACGTGTCCACGCTTCTACGACTAAAGCCCAACGTGCTCGGGTTTCGCGGTGCTCTGTGCCACGGAACGTTGAGAACCGGCGGCCTGTCGCTTGAGGCGGTCGGCCGGGTGCGCGCTGCAATCGATGCCGAGGCGCCAGCGCTGGTTTAATGGTCGGACGTGAGGATACCGTGATGACGAACGTCGAAATCCTCGCTGGGCGGCTCTTGCAGCACCCCCGGATCGACATCTCCAATTTCGATCGCATCTTCGTTGCCGACATGGTGCTCGATTGCGCGATCGGCGTGTATCCCGAAGAGCAGGGCATCACGCAGAAGGTGTCGTTCTCGATCGAGGCTTTCGTTTCGCCAAGCGTGCGGGCGCGGCACGATACGCTCGCCGAGGTACCATCGTACGACAGCGTGGTGATGAACGCGATCAAGACGGTAACTGGGTCTGGCCATATCAATCTCGTCGAGACCATGGCCGAGCGGATCGCCGAAATGATCCTCGCCGAGCCGCGGTTGGTGTCGGTGAAGGTGCGCGTGGAAAAGCTCGAGAACGGCCCCAAGCGTGGCGTCGAAATCGTGCGCGCGCGTCCGGGTTAGCGGGTTCGCGCCGATGGCGCGATCGGGCTACCGCCCTTGCCCGTTTAGGGGAACGTGTTCCCCCAACTCCCCTCCCTTTTTGGAACTTTTGCGGCGATAGTTGGTGGTGTGAATGATCGGCGGCGTTGGGCCAGCGCTCGTTCTGAAACTTGGGGGCAGCCTCGCCGAAAGCGGGCGGATCACGGGCATTGTCGATCTCATCGTCGGCGCGCGCACGCCCGTCGTGATCGTGCCGGGTGGCGGCCCGTTTGCCGATGCCGTTCGGGCAGCCCAAGCGCCGTTCCGTCTGACCGACGCGTTGGCCCACCGGATGGCGCTGCTTGCCATGCACCAGATGGGCCTCGTGATCGCTGCTCGCCACGCACGCTTCCAGACAGCTGAAACGTTGGCGGATATCGCAGCTGTCTTGGTTGCGGGCGGTGTTCCGATCTGGCAGCCGTTTACGCTGCAGGCCGACGACGACACGATGCCCGCCGACTGGACGGCAACGTCAGACGCTATGGCCGCCCGCCTTGCCGAACGCATGGGGTGTGGGGCCGTCGCGCTCGTTAAATCGTGCCCGGTTGACCCGACGGCAACGCTTGCGGCCCTCACGGCCTCCGGCGTGGTCGATCCTGTTTTTGGCCGCGTCGTCGAGCGGGCGCGCCTGAGCTGGCGGGTGTATGGCGCGGGCGATGAGCGGGCAGTGGCCGATATGTTGGGTCTGAGCGATACAAAATCGTGAGACTATGGACGCACCGCCGGAGAATGCCGTTCGGCTGCCAAACATCGAATATGGGGCGAATACCCGCAGGGTGCCGGATGTGGCTGCTCATCCATTTAGAAAAAGCCCGGCGGATCGTCCCCGCCGGGCTTCGTGGCATGCCGTTTAGTCAATTACTTCGGCATCAATACCGTGTCGATGATGTGGATCACGCCATTGGACGTGGCCACATCGGCGGCGGTGACGGTCGCGTCGTTGATCTTCACCGCTGTCATGGCATCGACCGATAGCTCGGTGCCCTGCACGGTCTTTGCCTTCATCGTCTTACCCTTGATGTCGGCGGCCATCACCTTGCCTGGCACGACATGGTAGGTGAGGATCGAGACCAGCTTGGCCTTGTTCTCAGGCTTCAACAGGTCTTCGACAGTGCCCTTGGGCAGCTTTGCGAAGGCGTCATCGGTCGGTGCAAACACCGTAAACGGGCCGGTGCCCTTGAGGGTTTCGACGAGACCGGCTGCCTTGACGGCTGCGACCAACGTAGTGAACTTGCCAGCGCTGACGGCTGTATCGACGATGTCTTTCGTTTGAGCGTGTGCGGCTGTCGTCATGGCGAGTACGGCTCCAAGTGTTAATGCGTAGATGAACTTCATGGGTCATCTCCTGAGGTGGTGCGAGGCGTGCAATGATCAACTTCGCAGCAGTGTGCTGTGATCATGAGCAGTCATACGCAGCAGATGTGGCAGAAATAAAAAAAGGACGCGAATATATATATTTGAGTTTGTGATCTAAAACTTCATTTCAGGAACGTCATATTGAAATATTCATCACGATGCTGTACGGTTGCTTGACTAAGTATTCGTGATCCGATCGCTCAGAGGCGTCAGGCTCTCCCTTGCAACAACCATCTGGACCACCCCCAACCTGCATGCTAACCGCCACCCATGGCAAAAGATGACGTACCGACGCCCCGGTTTGGATGGGCGCTCACGGGGTCGGGGCATTTCTTCAAGGAATGTATCGCGATCATGGCTGACCTGCCCCATCTGGACGTGTTCGTGTCGAAGGCTGCTGCCGAGGTCATGCGCATGTACAAGCAGGACTTGACGCTGCCGCCCGGCACGCGCGTGTTCAAGGACACAACTGCAAGCGCGGCTCCGGTCGGCAATTTCTATTTCGGCGTCTATCACACGCTCATCGTGGCGCCGGCCTCGTCGAATACGGTCGCCAAGTGCGTCTATGGCATCTCGGATAATCTCGCGACCAACACCTT
>JBBRKD010000339.1:0-3376 GCA_038218255.1 Hyphomicrobiales bacterium
CCGCTGACATCCGCAGATCCGCATCGATGGCGCCGAGGAGGGGAAGACTGAGGTCGCGCATGGTCTTGATCCGCGCGATCAGCGACGAACCGCCGGTTCCCGCCGCCGCCGACGCAGAAGCAGACGCCGCCGCCGCCGCCGAAGTTGGCACTGCCCCCGGCGGCTCCGCCACCGCAGCGAAATAGGGCGTCACGTCGGCTCGTGTCAGCGCGATCGTTCCTGTGAGCGCAGGCCGCGGCCCGCCAAAATCAAGCGACAGCGTTCCACGCGCCTCGTTCCCATCCATCCGAAACGTCCCGCTCGGAAAAGCGAGGGTCCATCCGTTCCATTCAAACGGACCGCGTGCCGAAACGTCCCTGAGCCCGGCCCCTCCCGCCCAGGCCCGGCCGAGCCACCGCGCGACCGAGCGCACGTTTGGCACGGCGACCTCTGCGCTCGATGCGACCAATCGCATGCCCTGCCCCGCTTCCAGACGGCCGTCCATCAACACGCTGAACAGGTTGGTTTGGATTTGGGCTTTCACCGGCACGCGCACCGATCCGCGTCGCCCGATCCTCGCACCAAACGTCGTATCGAAGTTCAGAACTTCGCCGCGCACGACAGCGCTTCCCTTGATCCGAACCGCCGTTTTACGCTTGACGCCAACTTCAGCGTTGACGTCCCGCAGCGTTTCCTCAAAGCCGCCGTCGCCGCGCACAACCAACGTCCCATCCCGAATGAGCAGGCTTTCAAACGTCGTATCCTCAAGTGCCGTCAGGAGCGGCGAGGTCTGGGCATCGAGATCGGGACGATCCGTGTCCGCGCGCGATCCATTGCCAAGATCGAGATGCAGGACGGGAGATTTCAAGGCGAGCCGCGCGCCGCCACCTTTGATCAACGCCGCCAGCGCTTCGCCCGTTCGCGCCTGCCCCGACAGCGCAGACGGAACCGACAAGGTCCCTGAAACAGCGACGAGGCGGGGCTGATCGACGACGATCGCAGGCCCTTGCAGCGTCACCGCATCGGTGGAGCTGCCGAGGAGATAAGAGGTTTGCAACACGAAATCATCGAGCAGCAGCGGCGAGAAGATCACGACAGCGACACCCGCCAGCAGCGCGGCCGATCTGAACGCGCCACGAACCCGGCGGTATTTGAGGCTGCCGAACCGGCGCGCCACGCTCAGCCGGAGCCAGCGGCGCTTCACCCGCGCGATCGGTGCGTCTGTTGCCGGAGGCGGCGGCGGATCGGCTGAGGCTTGCACGCGAGAGCAGTCCTTGGATGGGGGGCACAGGTCGCCACGGACACGTGGCCACGGGTTACGGTCGCCAACCCGACGACAGTCTAGAACCCCGCTCGCCCGCAGGGAAGCAGGTTTGAATCCGCGTCGAGGCGCAGCGTCTACCCCGCATCAACATGGCACTTGAAGGGGCGATCAGCCCGTGGCACGGGTTGGGGACAGTAGGAACAGGGGCAAGTTTGTATGGGCTTACGGCAGCCGTTTGTCATGGGGGGCGTCACCGTCGCCGCAGGCCAGCGCCAACTCGTCGACTTGCCCGTGTCCAAGCTCTCCAACCACACGCCCGTCACCCTCCCCGTCCATGTGATCCACGGCATGAGGCCCGGTCCCGTGATGTTTATCTCGGCCGCCATCCACGGCGACGAGCTGAATGGCGTCGAAATCATCCGCCGCATCTTGCGCACGGTGTCGCCCGCCAGCTTGGCTGGCACGCTTCTGTGCGTGCCCATCGTCAACGCGTACGGCTTCATCGGTCGCTCGCGCTATCTCCCCGACCGCCGCGATCTCAACCGTTCGTTCCCAGGCTCGCCGAACGGCTCACTCGCCGCCCGCGTCGCCAATCTTCTGCTGTCCGATGTCGTCAAGCGGTGCCAACTCGGGATCGATCTTCACACAGCAGCCGTCCACCGCGTCAATCTCCCCCAAATCCGCTGCGACTTCAAAAAACATCCCCGCTGCCGTGAGTTGAGCGAAGCGTTCGGCGCGCCGGTGATCCTCGAAAGCCCAGAGCGCGCCGGTTCGTTGCGCAAGGCCGCGCGCGAACTCGGCATCGACGTGCTGGTCTATGAAGGAGGCGAAGGCCTTCGCTTCGATGATTTCGCCATCGATGCCGGCGTCAACGGGATCGCGGGTGTGATGTTGAAAATCGGCATGCTGGAACTTCCCGACGGTGTCGACGCCAGCCCCCGCACCGGCCAGCTCCCGCCCGTGTTCGCCAACGCCTCAACATGGGTCCGCGCACCCGAAGGCGGCATCTTTCGAACAACGAAGCGCATCGGCGCGGCCGTCGCCGAGAGCGAGATCATCGGCTTCATCGCCAACCCCTACGAGGACGCCGACGTGCCGGTCATCGCTCCGCGCCGCGGCATCATCATCGGCCGCACGACGCTACCAGCCGTCAACCTCGGCGATGCGCTGTTCCACATTGCCTGGTCGGCCGAATTTGCGACACGCGTGCCGAGAGGCAAGGCGAAATCCGCACCGCCGATCGAGGCCGCCGAACCCTTGATGGACGAAGATGAAATCCTCTGAGGCGATCCGTCTTGGGCGCGGCAAACATCACGGTTGCGTCGGCCAATGCCGATGTGCCAACCCTGAGAGTGCAAGGAGTGGCAGTGTCTTGGCCATAAGGCATTTGCGACAAACCTTCGCCCAGGGTCTTCACTTGGGGGCGTGCCATGTTTCGACGCAAAATACTCATCATGGGTCTGCCGGGGGCCGGTAAGACAACCATCGCGCGCGTCGTCGCCCCGCTGATCGGGGCCGTTCAGTTCAATGCCGACGAGGTCCGCGCCAACATCAACCGCGATCTTGGTTTTTCGCCTGACGACCGCATCGAACACGCGCGCCGCATGGGCTGGCTGTGCGACCGCGTTGTCGAAGCCGGACACACAGCGATCGCAGATTTTGTCTGCCCGACGTCCGAAACCCGCTCGGCCTTCGGCACCGCGTTCACCGTCTGGGTCGACCGTATCGCCGAAGGCCGTTTTGCTGATACCAACCGGTTGTTCGTGCCCCCGATCCAGTGTCAGGTTCGTGTCACGGCCGAGGGCACACCGGAACAATGGGCGCGGCGAATTGTTACGGCCCTGAATGAATCTGGCGCACCCGTTACGGACGCACCCAGCCAACCACACTGAGTGCAGGGTTAAGCGAGGCTGACTAGTTCGGTTAAGGCGCCTTGCGTTGTGCCTTTGGCAACTTGTCGCCCCGGCGTGAGCGCGGATCATCAACGTTGATCCACGCCATCCCGTCGATCCGGCGGCTGAACGCGATCATCACGGCATCGCGCCCATCCCGCATCGCAACGGCCATCGGAACTGGGATCGCAGTCGCCATGGCCGCCTCCAGCATGCTTGAGCCCGATCCCGTTCCGACCAG
>JBBRKD010000340.1:0-3369 GCA_038218255.1 Hyphomicrobiales bacterium
CTCTCATTTTGCCAACCCATGTGGCATGCAATGGAGTGCACAGCGTAGTTGATGAGAAAATCGGCCAACTCATTGGTTTGCAACATAGCAAGACACTGTACGACAAGTCGAGTCGACTTGAAGTCGACTTCAATGTCGCGACCAACGATCTTGTCGTCACCAATCTTGATGTAGACGCTGCCGTCTGGCGTTGGATCAGCGGATTTCATGCTGCACTTTACCAGGAACCGGCTGTCGGAATTGAGAAGCGTGGTTCCCTCGTCGCTCCCCTTCAGCGAGCGCGCATGGAGAATGGAAGGTTCAAGGCAGAATCTTTGAGGCCTCAGCATCGGAACTTCGTTGAGACCATCAAAGTGAACCGACTTAAGAATAACCTCGATGTAATTGAGACAAATAAAGGGACGTGCAGGTATGAATGTGTTTGGCACAAAGGAGATAACGTCGACAGGTGGTTCTGCATATTCGCACTGAACATCTACAGCTGGAAGGAACTCGGCGCGGATGATGGCTCGCAGCGCGGGTGCGCTGGTCACTATGAGCTAATGAGTTCGAACGCGCCTGTAAACGCATCAATTGCGAAGACTACTCCGCTCATTTTGCCAAACCTGATGCCGGACGATCCGTTTGGCTCTTGATCAATACCGGACACTTTGCCTTCAATTGCTGACGCAGATTGGGACGATCAAAACACTTCATTGATTTCCGAATCTGGCCCAGTCCGGTTGTGTTCCGGTGGGCGATTGATTTCCGCAGTCGGGGGGATTGCGTCCACGCTCGGGAAGATTTGTGTGGTTCCTATGTGGTTCGTTTGATTGCGCGCGGCAAAATATGCGCACAGCGTGCGGCTTGTAAGCATGTAAATTTTTGGCTTTAAAATGGTGGGCGATGTAGGGATTGAACCTACGACCCCACCCGTGTGAAGGGTGTGCTCTACCGCTGAGCTAATCGCCCGGACCGTGCCGGAAAACGCGTTATGGTGAGAGCCTGCGGCGAAGTCAAGCTGGCAGCCCTTGGGATCATCGCATGCGCATCGTTACCTGGAACATCAACGGCGTGAAGGCGCGGATCGAAACCGCCGTCGCATGGCTCCAGCGCGAGAAGCCAGAGGTCGTGTGTTTCCAAGAGATCAAATCGGTCGACGAAGGGTTCCCGGGGCAGGCGTTCGAGGATGTCGGCTATCAGGTTGCGACCCACGGCCAGAAGGGCTTCAACGGTGTTGCTATCCTCTCGCGGACGCCGCTGGAAGACGTCGTGCGCGGGTTGCCGGGCGACGACGACGACGCGCAGGCGCGCTACATCGAGGCTACGGTGACGCGCGGTGCGCAGGCCGTGCGGATCGGCTGCCTGTATCTGCCCAACGGCAATCCTCTGGGGACGGAGAAGTTTCCCTATAAGCTCGCCTGGATGGGGCGGTTGGAGCGCCACGCGCGGGCGCGGCTTGCCGACGAGATGCCGTTCGTGCTGGCCGGCGATTACAACGTGATCCCGATGCCCGCCGATGCGAAGCGCCCCCAGGCCTGGACGGGCGATGCGCTGTTCCAGCCTGAAAGTCGGGCTTCATTCCGGCGCCTCGTCAACCTAGGCTTCACGGATGCCGTGCGGGCCTGCCATCCACAGCCGGGTGTTTATACCTTTTGGGATTATCAGGCCGGCGCGTTCCAAAAGGACGATGGCATCCGGATCGATCATCTGCTGCTGTCGCCACAAGCCGCCGACCGGCTGACCGGGGCCGGTGTCGCAAAAGATGCGCGCGCCATGGAAAAACCGTCCGATCACACGCCCGTCTGGGCGGACTTGGCGGTGGGGTAATCGCCGCCTCGTCACCTCAACATGATGGCCGCAAGCCCGAGGAACGAGAAGAAGCCGACGATGTCGGTCACCGTTGTCACGAAGACGGTCGATGCAATGGCTGGGTCATAGTCGAGCTGATCGAGGACGATCGGGATCGCGATGCCAGCTGCGGCCGCCGCCAGCAGATTGATGACCATCGCCGACGCAAACACGATGCCAAGCATGGTCGAGCCAAACCACAGGTAGGCCATGACCGCGACAATCCCTGAAAACGCGAGCCCGTTGATGAGGGCGACGGCGACTTCACGGGCGGCGAACCGGGCCATGTTCTGGGGCCGCAGTTCGCGGGTCGCGAGAGCGCGCACAGCGACCGTCATGGTTTGGGTGCCGGCATTGCCGCCCATGGAGGCGACGATCGGCATGAGGACGGCGAGCGCCACCATCTGCTCGATGACGGTATCGAAGCGTTTGATCACCATGGACGCAAGCAGCGCGGTCAGCAGGTTGACGAACAACCAGGCGAAGCGCGACGGGGTCACGGCGCGCACGCTGTCGCGCAGTGTTTCTTCGGAACCAACGCCGGCCAAGCGCTTGATGTCACGCTCGGCATCCTCCTGGATCATCTCGACCACGTCGTCGACCGTCACCACGCCGACGAGGCGCTTGTTGGCGTCCACGACGGGGGCGGAGATGAGATCGTAGCGCTGGAATTCGCGGGCGACTTCGCCGTGGTCGGCGCCGACCTGCAACTCGTGGCGGTCGGTGTCCATGATGGTGTCGACGCGGACGGCGCGCTTGGTGCGCAGGAGGCGAGAGAGATCGACGGTGCCGAGAACGCGAAAGGACGGATCGACGACGAAGATTTCAGAAAACGTCTCGGGCAGATCGGGCGTCTCGCGCATGTGGTCGATGACCTGCCCAACAGACCAGAACGGGGCCACGGTGACGACGTCGGCCTGCATGAGGCGGCCGGCGCTGTCGTCTGGATAATCGAGGCTGCGTTCGATCGCTGCGCGATCGCTCGTCGAGACCTGGGCGAGCACATCTTCCTGGTCGCCGGGTTCGAGGTTTTCGATCAGGTAGGCGGCATCATCGGTGTCGAGTTCGGTAACGGCGCGGGCGAGCAACTCGTTGGGAAGGGCTTCGCTGAGCTGATCTCGGATGGCTTCGGGGAGTTCAGAGAGGGCTTCGAAGTCAAAGTCGGCCCCAAGCGCCTCGATGAAGGCGACCCGTTGGAGGGGTTCAAGTGCCGTGAGGAGGTCGGCGAGGTCGGGGGCGAGGAGCGGTTCGGCAAGGGCCTTGAGGGCCGCCGTATCGCCACGATCGATGGCCTTGCCGACGGCGCGGACCGTTTCTGGGTCGGGTCCGCCGCCGGAGTCTGCTGCGATCAGGTCTTGGGCAGCGTCGGCCATTGGATGTCTCGGGCGGCAGAGGGCGGGGAAGGGCACGGCGCAGGAACGGTTGGAGTATGGGTGATTTGCGCACGCTCGGCCACCGCTGCGGCTTGACGTTGGGCCAAAGAATTGGGAACCCACGGTTGCCGTATCGCCACAGTTGTGCTGCACCGATTTGCGAACT
>JBBRKD010000341.1:0-3365 GCA_038218255.1 Hyphomicrobiales bacterium
GAGGCAATGGCTGCTGATCACAGCCTCGACCGGCGGGCAGCCTTCGAAGAACTGGCCAAAAGCGTACTCGACATGGGCGACCGCATCCGGCTGATGTCACGTTAGATCTGACGTCTACAGCCGCTCATCCGCTGCGGTTCGAACTTGGGTCGGGTCAGCCTCCATGACGAACACGGTCGACAAACTCAAACAACTTCTGTTTGCCCCCGAAAGCGAGGCGATCGACGCGCTCACGCAGCGCATCGACGCGGTTTTTGATCGAGCGGGCACGACGGCACGCTTCCAGTCCAGCGTCGCGACCGTGCTCGACGGCGCCTTGCGGGATGCCGAAGTTGCCCGGCATGAGGATATGGCGGCAGCGATTGCGCCACTCGTCGTGCGAACGGTAAAAACGGAGATCGTCAACAGCCGCGACGAACTGGTCGAGGTTCTCTATCCCCAGCTTGGCAAAATGCTGAGGGCCTTTGTTGCGGCCGAGATCAAGAGGGTCACAGACACCGCCAATCGACGCCTGGAACAAAACCCCATCATGCTGCGCATCAACGCGCTGGCAACGGGTCGATCGGTCCGCGAGCTCGCGCTCAGCGAAAGCCAACGGCTCACGGTCGAGACCGTGTTTCTCATCCGTCGTGCCACCGGAGAACTGATCGCAAGCTGGCCGCAGGGGGGGGCTGGTTCCAACCACGACCACGTCATGGGTGGCGTACTCACCGCCATCAACGAGTTCACCTCGGAGGCCTTTGGGGCCGAGCGCTCGGCACTCCGGCAGATCGATCTGTCAGGATCGCAGGTCTATCTCCGGGTGTCGCCCACGTATTTGCTCGCTGCAAAGTGCGCGGGGTCTGCGCCGGTCGGCGTCGAAACCGTCTTTGATGCGGAATTCTTCGATCTTTTGGAGCGGCGTCAGGCGACGCTGGCGACCGTTGGTACTAGCGGTTCGTCCGCACCCGATGGCGCGGCGCTGATGGGCGATCTCGCTCAACGGCTCGAAGACCGGCTCGGCGCGCTTCAGCCGGGAGTTGAAACGATCAAGGGTGGCATCAAGCCGTTGTGGCTGCTGGCGTTCCTGATCGGCCTGCCGCTGATGGGATGGCTGGGGTGGAACGCCTACGTCGACTACCGGATCGGGCAGGTACAGCGGGTCGCACGCGAGGTCGTGGCCGCAAACCCCGAGATGCGCGGCTATCCCGCCGAGTTCCGGGTCGGTCAGCGCGGCCGGGCGTTGGCGATTTCGGGGCTCGCACCCACGGCTGCCGTTAAAGCGAGCGTGATCGCTCAATTGTCGGCGGTGTTGCCAGATGTCGCGATCCAGAACGAACTGAGCGCGGTGCCTGCCGGGGGTATCGATACCGAGCCACTGCTGGCCAAGATCAAGGCTGATCAGGCCATCTTTGAGGCCGAGGTGGTTGCAAAGGCTGCAGCGAGGCTCGATCAGCGGGCGCGGCGGGCGCTGCTTGCCGCCGCCGATAGTCTGCGTGGGGTTGCTGGCGATCCCGGGACCCGTGCGGCGACCGGCCAGCTCATCGCCGACGCCGAGGCCGTTGCTACGGCGCTCAATGGTCCTCTCGTGCCAGCCGACCGCGCTCCGCTTACCGTCCGCGCGGCCAAAATCGCCGACCGGCTGAGTGCTCTTGCGCCACGCACGTCCGGGATCGAAGCTTCGCTCAGCGGCCCGCGGGACGAGGGCGACGCGCTGCTGGATGCCGCCGAACGCTCTGCGGCGGCAGCGCAGGCCTACGCCGCATTGACCGCGCTCGAAGCTCGTTTCAAGGCCATTCCGCCAGTCGTTGTCGCGCCTGCCGTGGTACAGGCGGCCACACCCCGCGAGCAGCTCGAGCTTTTTGCGCGCAGTCATGCGGTCTTTTTCGGCGACGGCACGGCGTTTCGCGACGCTGGCGCGACGCAGACAACGCTTGACGAGCTGGCGGTGTTGATGGCTCGAACGGCAGACGTGTTGCGATTGGTCGGATACACGGATGAAGCCGGCTTGCCAGCCAAGAACACCGCGCTCGCCAGATCGCGGGCGGACGCGGTCGCGGCCGCGCTCGGTGCACGCGGCGTTGCGCCGAGCCGTTTGATTGTGCTGGGGCGCACGGCACCCGATACGACCATCAGCCCCGTCACAGGCACAACAAGTTCCAATCGCCGCGTCGAGTTCGAGCTGGGCTTTGTCGGCGAAGGCCAGCCGTAGATGGCAAGGGCGCATAAAGTCATGCTTCTCGGCGAAATCGGTGTCGGCAAATCATCGCTCGCACGCCGCCTCGTGTTTGGACGGTTCCACACAGAATATAAGCCGACGATCGGCGTCGAGGTGTATCGCTACGATGTTCCAGCCGTCGAAGGCGCGGACGCAACCACGCTGATCTTGTGGGATACGGACGGAAACTTCGGTGATGCGATCTTTCGCCATGTCTACATCAAGGAAGCAGCCGCAGCGCTGATCGTGGCCGACCAGTCGCGACCTGAAACCGTCGACAGCCTTGTGCGCTTGGCTCGTGGATTTCACGAGGTTCTGCCGGGACGATGCGTTCATTTCATTCTCAACAAAACCGATCTGACCGAGGTGCCCGGCGCACGTGCCATCGACGGCCGCGAGCTGCCCCAGGGAATACCCGTGACCCGGACCAGCGCGCTCCGGGGCGATGGGGTAAGCGATGCGTTCCTCTCGACCGCCGCTGCGATCCGCCGCCGTGGATACTGATCCCACGAGCCCGGTGAGCCCGATCGATGACGCAGCCTTGGTTGCGGCGGGGAAATTTTTTGCCACGCGCGGGGTCTACGGCCTCGCGTGGCTCGACGTCGATCTCACCGTGATCGCGACCTACGGCGAGAAGGCCGCGTTTATTCGGGTTGGAGAATCCGTGACCGACAGCGTGTTTCCGCTGATTGGGGCAGAAGACTTCATCGCGGGACTGCGCGCCGATCCTGAGCAGGCGCTTGAACTGCCAGGCGTGGTCATCGTGACCGGCCCCGATGCGCAGGAGCGTTACAATCTTTCGCTGTTTTGGGCACCATCGGCTGGACGCTATCTTCTCCTCGTGTCGCGGGCGTCCATCGACGCGACGCTTGAGATCGAGCTGCTTCGCCACGTGCGGGCGCGGCTTATGGCGGAATCCGAGATCCGGGCGAAATCTGAGGCGCTGGCGCGCGCCAACCGCGATCTGGAAAATTTCGCAGCCATCATTTCGCACGACCTCAAGGCGCCCATGCGGGCGCTGCGATACATGACCGAGGACGTCGAAACGTCGATTGCTGCCGACCGCTTTGAGGACGTCCGCACGCAGGTGGCCTGGATTAAGACCCAGTCGCAGCGCATGTCGTCGATGTTGGGTGGGTTGCTTGAGTTTTCGAGCATCGGTCGCAAG
>JBBRKD010000342.1:0-3364 GCA_038218255.1 Hyphomicrobiales bacterium
CTCAGTGGTAGAGCACCTGACTTTTAATCAGGGTGTCGATGGTTCGATCCCATCCGGGCTCACCACGCCCAGTGAACTAAGCCCATTAGACCAAAAATCAGAGCTACTTTTTTGTGAACGCATCGCCAAGGCCACGCGCCATGGTGACGAACTCAGACGGCATCATCACGATCGTCATGGTGTTTTGTTCAGCGCCGACTTCAGTGATCATCTGCATCCGGCGCAGTTCGAGGCCTGCTGGGCATTCCATAATCATGGTGGCTGCTTCCCGCAGTTTGCCAGCGGCTTCCAGCTCGGCTTCGGCCTTGATGATCCGCGCGCGTTTCTCGCGATAGGCTTCGGCTTCCTGCGCCATGGCGCGCTGCATGGACGCTGGGATCTCGACGTTTTTCATCTGCACGCGCTCGACCTTGACGCCCCAGGGTGTCGTCACTTTGTCGAGGGCGTCTTCGATGATGTGGGCAATCTTGTCTTGCTCTTTCAATACCTCATCGAGCGTGTGTTGGCCCATGACCGAGCGTAGTGTTGTGAGCGCGACTTGGATGACTGCGTTGTCGACGTTAGAGACTTCCATCACGGACCGCTGCGGATCGACGACCCGCTGCCAGATGACGGCATTGATCTTGATCGGCACGTTGTCGCGCGTGATGGTTTCTTGCGCTTCGACGGCGGTCGTGCGCGTGCGCAGGTCGGTCATCACCAGCCATTCGATCAGCGGCCATTTCAGGAAAAGCCCGGGACCGGCGGTGCGATGATAGCGGCCGAGCCGGAACAGGACGGCGCGTTCGTACTGGTTGGCAATGCGTAGAGCTGAAAGCGTCAGAAATCCCAGGCCAAGGACCGTTGCGGCAATGATTGCGAGAAGTGGCGTGCCCATGACGGGCCTCCTTTTGAACCGGCGACGAACGTCGACCATCGCTTACATGGCGGTAATAACCCTCCGCGACCAATGACGCGGCGGCATGGCAGCCGTGGCGAGGCAGCCCTTGACGCCGGGCCAGGATCGTGGAGGTTAACTTGTCCGATGTTGCTGCGTTGCAACATATTGTGACGGCTCCACGTCATGCGACCCTCCGCGTCGCATGGACAGTGGCAAACGGCGGGTGATACGCATCCAGATCGAACCGTGTGCCGCACGAGCGGGGCGGAAGTTCTTGCGCCCGTGACCGATCACAAGCGCACCCGACCGCACGTCTCACCTTCACCGCGCACTGCTGTGGTCGGACACGGCACTAGGAGACTTGAAGAGCCCCATGACGATGTCCGCCCCTGTCGATACGTCGCCAACGACTGCTGCTGCCCCGGCGCATGCGCAAGGTTTGGGCGATGAAAGCAGCATCTGGTTCAAGCTGACTGCGTTGCTGCGAGGCGATCACGCCAACCCGATGAAGGTCTTGCTGATGATGCAGGATCGCTATGGCCCGGTGATCCCGCTCAATATGGCCAACCAGCGCGTGGTGCTGGTGACTGAACCCGAGCTGTTCAAGCACGTTCTCGTCTCGAAGGCCGACACCTACATCAAGTATTTTGATGGTTTGAAGCCGATCTTTGGCAAGTCGATGATCACCAACGATGGAGCGCTCTGGCAAAAAATCCGGATGCCACAGCAGCCAGCGTTCCATCCCGATATGTTTGCCGAATACATCCCGTATTTCTTGACGGCGATCGACAGCAAGATGGCGTTGTGGGACCAATTGGCCGACAGCGGCGAAACCGTCGAGATGGTCGAGCAGACCTGGACGCTGGCCGCCGACATGATCTGCAAGGCGCTGTTTGACCGCGACATGCCGTTCAATCCGCACGTCGTCTTCAAGTGCGTCAAAACCTATACCGATGTGATGAACCACAAGGAAATCCGCCTCAAGCGTCAGGCGGGCGAGCTGTTTGAGATCACGGAAGAAGACGCGGCCAAGGCCATGGAAACATGGCATGCGGTGCCGCCCTCGTTGTTCGTGGCCGATCCGCGTGAAGAGCGTGAGCGAACATTACTGACCATGATCGAAGCGGCCGTTGCCGACCCGAACGTGCCCGAATTCGACCGCGCCCAGGCGATCGACGAGATCAAACAGTATCTATGGGCTGGCACTGAAACAACGGCGCTGACGCTCGCGTGGTCGCTGTATGAGATTTCGCGCAAGCCTGAAATGGCTGAGAAAATCCGCGCAGAAAGTTTGGCTGTGTTTGGCGACCGGCAGCCAACGGCCGCCGACTATTCAGGGCTCGTTTATACGCGCGCGGTTATCCAGGAGACCATGCGTATCTATCCCCCGATCTGGGGCCTGATCCGGGTCGCGGTCGAGGACGATACGATCGGTGGCAAAGCGATCAAGGCTGGCGACCGCATCGTCCTCTTTGCTTATGGTGCCCATCACAATCCGAAATACTGGGATGATCCAGAAGCGTTCATGCCCGAGCGCTGGACCGACAAGACAAAGAAGCAGGTCAAGTACAGCTACATTCCGTTCGGGGCGGGCAAACGTGCGTGCATTGGCGGTGCCATGAGCCAGGTTGAAAACACGCTCGCGCTGTCCATCCTGCTGCGCCGGTTCCAGCCCGAATATGTGGGTCCGATGCCAGCTGGCATCCACGCAACCGTAACGTTGACGCCGCGTGGCGGTCTGCCGTTCAAGATCAAGCGACTGGCGGCGGCCTGACGTCGGGCACGTCAATCGCCACGCGTGCGGCTTGCTCTCGTGCTCACGGCTTTCGCCGTGCTAATCTGATCGCAGGTATCGGCGTGGGGCAAGCGGCGTGGCCAAGGGCAAGCGGATCAATCTGGCGTTGCAGGGCGGCGGCGCGCATGGCGCGTTCACTTGGGGCGTGCTCGATCATCTGCTGGAGCAAGACACGCTCGACATCGCGCACATTGCTGCGACGAGTGCTGGCGCGGTAAACGCTGTGGCGCTCGCGAGCGGGCTTGCGTCGGGTGGCCGCAAAGGCGCGCAAGCCAAACTGCGCGAGGTTTGGGACGCCATCCATAAAGCCGGTCCGCCAGACCTGACGCGGCTCAATCCGATGCTCGCTGGCCTTGGCAACCTTGCTTCGGCGACGAACATGGCGCGACTATTCTCGCCCTATGATTTTAATCCGATGGGGCTTGATCCGCTGCGGCGACTGTTGACTGACGCGATTGATTTCGACGCGATCCGTGCGTCAAAGCACGTCGACCTGTCGATCGCGGCCACCGACATCGCAACCGGACGACCGCGCTATTTTCGTACGCAAGACATTACGGTCGAGGCGGTGCTCGCCTCGGCCTGCCTGCCGACGCTGCACCATGCCGTTGAAATCGACGGCCGCGCGTATTGGGACGGCGGGTTTTCGGCCAACCCCGGGATTGTGGATCTTGCACTCACCAGTCCCG
>JBBRKD010000343.1:0-3361 GCA_038218255.1 Hyphomicrobiales bacterium
GAGCAGCGCGCGCCCGATCATCACGTCGAGATTCTTGACGAGAGCCAAATGCAACAGCGCGCGGTTCGCGTTGATGGCGCCAGCCAGCCGTTGGGCGGTCTTGTCGTAGAGAAAATAAGGGATGATGCCGGTCACAAAGAACAGCGCGAGGCTCGTGCCGACGGGCACACGTCGCGTCAGCGCCAGATAAACGATACTGAGCACGGCAATGTGGACGATAGGTTCGAGCAGCGCCCAGACGTAGCCGACGCGTGATGTGCCAAAGCGCGTGCGCGTTTCGCGCAAGATGAGCGCGCCGATGACCCGGATCTGCAGCCTGAGCGCCTCCAGGAATGGATTGGGCGTTCGCCGTGCGCGCCGTGCAGTATGGGTGATCGACGTCATGGGCAGGGTGTCCGTTCTCAAGCGTCTAAGGTTTTGATGCAAACAGGCGACGTGTCCAGCGACCTGCGCGCTGGAGTGGGGAGGGGGGCTTGGGTGCCACGGTCGTTGGGTTGTGTCGTGCGGTGGCGGGCGAAACGGGCACTGATTCTGGCGCACGCTTTGCCGCTCCGGCAGCGTGCGGTGGGGCATCGAAACATGCCGTCATATCGGTCGTATCGCGCACAGGGCTCGCAAGCAGGCGGTCGTAGACTTCGCTCGCGGTTTCAAATGTGATGTCTGCCCCGCCATCTGAGGCGGCATCGAACACAAGACCAAGCATGTCCTTGTTGGCTGGATAGGCGTGCGGAAAACCAGCGGGCGCTTTGCCATTGAAATACGCCGGTTGCATCGAATGGGCGTGCGTTTTCACATACAGCGTCCCGTCGTGCAGATAGCTGTGCTGGATGATCTTTTCGGCAGCCTTTGGCACGTCCTCGCCGCGCTTGCGGACGAAGGGGGAGTAGTGGTCGATGGAGCAGCCGCCATGCTTGATGGCGGATGCCCAGATGAAGAAACGCCCATGGCCCTGCGTCGCGCCAGCGCCAGCCGCAGGCTCAGGGGCGGCCTCGCGCGTGTCATAGCCTTTGGGGGCTGTGACCGGGCTGCACAGATAGGGGCGTTCATGGGTTGGGTCGACGGCCGGACGGCCGGCTGGGAACGTAAAATCGCCCCGGCAGCCAAGCGCGTGGAGCATCTCAATCTCTCTCGTAATCCGGCAGTCGGCATGATCGGATGCGTTGAGCGCCCAGTGCCCGTGGACATAGAACCAGCGGTCCATCCTACGGCCGGTCTCGCGTTCGAGGATCGCAATCTTCTGGCGGATGGCGAAAGCGAACCGGTCGTCGTCAAGCGCTGCACCTTCGGGCGTCGCAAGGTAAGTGCCGATGTCGGTGCCAGCGGCGATATTGGTCAAGTTCGACGTGTAGTTCTCGTGGTGGTCATGGAGCTGGAACTGGCATCCCGTCGTGGCGAGCAGAGGCTCTAACGCTGCCCGCGCGATTGCGTCGTCTGCATCGGTGCGGCGGATAAACCCGAGCTTGTCGTCGGGCGTTGCATGCATCATGTCGCTGCCGGAACGGAGCGCGAAATTGAGGTGCGGCTTGGTGAACAACGTGAGCCGCCGGGCATGCTCGATCCCGTTTACGCTTTCGGCGAAGGCTGCGAGGTCGCGGGCGTTTTCTGGCCCCAGAACCCGGCGTCCGTCATAGCTGCGCCACGGCTCGAAATGATCGGTGTGGAGGTACACGATGCGGGTGATCCCTCGCCTTCGGACAGTGGCTGCGAGGGTCTGGCGGGCACGGGCGAGCGTCACAGCTGTCAGATCCTCGTGCGTCGGGATGGATTTGGGTTCAAGAGGGACGTCGGTAGAGGAAATAGCGTCCGCTCTCGCCCAGGTCGAGGAACGGCTCGCCGGGGCCGTAGCCTGCCTCCGCCATCAACTTGAAGGTGCCCTCGCGTTCTTCAGCCGTCGTATGGCGGTCAAATAGCCGATCGGCGTCGATCACAGCCGACGTGTAGCGCTGCATCGCCCTGACGATCTTGAGCTTGGTATCGTGGTTGGTGGTGAAGACGAGGTTGGTCGCGAGCACGACGGCATTGCCCGGCGGCAGTTTGTCGGCAGGGAGCGGAAAGCCACCTTCAAATAGGCGGACGCGGGCTGAGACGTCGGGTTCGGCTGCGTCGAGGGCAACGAGCATGGCAGCTGCCGTCCCAAAGCGCCGCTTGTCGACCTCGATGCCAACCGCGTCGACACCGTTATAGGCGAACAGGAACGGCAGCTGTCCCACGCCCGGGCCGATCTCATGCACCCCGCCCGCGCACATGCCGCGATCCATGAAGCGTTTCACGATCTCGATTTCGTAGCCAGCGATCAGGTTCTCACGGTTGATCCGTTGAACATAGAAGTTATAGGCGCCGCTGTCGGTGTCGCCCATGCGGGTGACGCGGTCGCGAAATACCGGCAGCAGACGCGCATTGAGGCGCGCGATGGTGGCGGGATCGAACGTTGATAGAAGCGTCGTCATCACAGCATTCCCGTTGCAGCGGTACCCTTGGCACATCGTCTCGCATATCGTCAGAGGAGGTGATCGCGGACCGAGGACACGATCAACAACATGAGAAACCAGGCAGTGGCGGCCATGACCATGACGAGGAGGATCGACGACAGCCGCTGGGGGTAGGCGGCTGCATCGGGGAGCGAGGGCTCGACGAAAAGCGTGACGTAGGTCGATCGCCGGTCGGCATTGGCCTGCGCCTTCTGGCGACCCTCGAGGGCTGAGGCGTAAGATTTCTCGGCGATCTGCAACTCGGCGTTAAGCGATTCAAACTGGGCGAGCACGGTCGGGCTCAATTCGGCCGAGTTGCGCGGCGTGCCTTCGCCGATTGACCGGCCCATACGGGCGATCTCGTTTTCGGTCGAGCTGATGCGGGTTTTGAGAACCTGGATCTGGGGCGCAGAGACCGCGAGATAGCGCGACATCGTCGTGAGTTCCTGGTTCATCCGCGAGAGTTCTTCGCGCAGTTTGCTCGTCAGGTCGGAACTCGCCGCTGCCGACTTGTTCACATCCATAATTTGTTCCTGGATGCGGAAATCGCGCAGTGCGAGGCGCGTTGTCTGCAGCTTGCCCTCCGCGCGGCCGACTTCGTCATCGGCGAACCGCACGAGGTCCTGGCGCGCCCGCTCGCTCATCTTGAAGACAGCTTGGTCGGCAGCTTTCGCGACGGCCTTAGCGATTTTGAGCGACTCGTCGGCCGAAAAGGTCCGCACCGTGACCGTCACGATGCCCGTCAGCATGTCGAAATGGGCCGCGACCGTCCGTTTCCAGTGCTCGACCAAGTCCTCCTGCGTCGCTGGCAGTTTCAAGCGCGACAGCCAATCGCCCTTGGCGGATGAAAAGATGGCGCGCAGGTCGATGTCCTTGCTGACATCTGCAACCAT
>JBBRKD010000344.1:0-3353 GCA_038218255.1 Hyphomicrobiales bacterium
TCGAAACGTTCCAATTGCAGCCTCCGAGGCACTCGTCCGTTGTCCCCGTCTAAATAAGAACTCGGAATATGCCAACCCAGAGCAACTCTAACGCCCCTGTGGCGCCCCTGAGGTAAAAGTCTTAGTTCGCTAAATCAGCTACATTGCCCGTATTTATTGGTGATCCCGGAGGGAATTGAACCCCCGACCTACAGTTTAGGAAACTGCCGCTCTATCCGGCTGAGCTACGGGACCACTCAGCACAAACTACCCTAATCGGCTGTCGTCTTGAAGCCGTTTCGTCGCGGACATGCTGGCATGTTTCGCCGACCCACATCGCATGCGCGAGACGATCGTCCCCAAACTTTGCTTGACGTCGCAATTTGAAATTGCATATTTGCGGCGACGGGTCCGCATGTGTTTCTGGTGGATCACCTAACGATTGGTCTACGATGCGCACCATGGCCGTGGCGTGGCCCATGAATTGGCATGTGAGGAGCGTATTCATGCGTCTTGTGACTTGCGCGATGGCACCTTGGCCCAGCTTCAATCAACGCAAAGTTGCGTGCATCATCAGCATCGTGACGGATGCCGCTGATAACACGCATAAATTGTATGTGCAGCAGATTGTTGAGCGCCCACGTTCATACGGCGACCCATCGCCAAGCCACGAACGGCGACGGAACTCGCTCCAAAATGTCGGCCTGCGCTTACGGCCCCACGCCATCCACGACGTTCGTTAGACACTTTGCCTCGCAAGCTGACGAAACCGGCAGGGGGCTGCCCGGACGTCGGCCTTAGCACGCTCTCAAGGGGGAACTATAATGCCGACCAACATCCGCGTCGAATACGTTCCGATCAAGAAATTCGCCCTCGGCTGGTTCGGCCTGGACCATTTGCAGCTCGTCCTGGAACAGGATGAAATTCCTATCCTCGCCTCCCAAGATGACTGGTACGTTCTGGAAGGCACCAGCGGAACCGGTGCTGACGGGAACGTGCTCGGCGTGATCGGCGAGAACGGCCGCACGCGCCTCTCAACGGCCAACCTCGCGACGGGCGCGGATCTCGTTGCCAAGATTGGGACCCCCAAAGCGCGCGGCAGTCGCATTGTGCCCGTCGAGTTCGATCACTTGGGTGCCTGGGGCCGCATGGCCGCCTATGCCGTGGGCATCGAGCGCAATGAATTCCCCTACTTGGCCTATGGTGCACCTTTTACGCCCTTCCCGACCTTCAACTCCTCGTCGGTGGTCGCCTCCCTGCTGTGGCAGCTTGGTCTCGACATCAACAATTTTCTGCCGCGCGGGGTTCGCTTGTCGCCTGGCACCGGCACCCTGCTCGGGACCGATGGGAACAACACGCTGTCGATGCCCACTGCGAAATTCGACACGCTTGCGGGTGGCTTTGGCAACGACGAACTTTTCGGCACGGATGCGCCTGTTCGTGTCGACAAGCTGTTTGGTGGTGGCGACGACGACCTGTTTCACTGGTCCAGTGGCTTCAACATCATCCACGGCGGCGAACCGACGCTTGCCTACGACAATGACGGAGACGACACGGTCGACTACGCGGGTGCCCGCACGATCACGATCACGGCTGGTAACCGCTATGGGTTCCGCGGGCTCTCGCCGGACTATATCGCCTCCTTTATTGGCGGTGCTTGCCTACGCACTTTGGCCGAGCAACGGGGCGAAGTTCGACAGCGTTCAACGGCAGTCACTCGATCTTGACGGCTCGTCGAAGACGAAGGGGGACGCACCATGAGCGATCGAAAGGTTGACGACGTCACCGGCGTCGAAACGACGAGCCATGTCTGGGACGACGATGTCCGCGAACTCGATAATCCACTCCCTCGTTGGTGGCTTTACACGTTCTATGTCTGCATCCTGTGGGCGTTTGGTTTTTGGATTTTCTATCCAGCATGGCCGACGCTGACAGGTTATACGAAGGGCACGCTTGGCTACAGTCAACGCGCGACGGTTGCTGGCGAGCTTACCGCCGCCCGGTCCAGCCAGGACACGTTCCGCAAGCAGATCGCAACGATGCCGCTCGCCCAGGTGCGCAGCAATCCTGAGTTGCTGCGATTTGCAATGGCGAGTGGGGCCGCGTCGTTCCAGACCAATTGCGCGCCCTGCCACGGGCGCGGCGCTCAAGGATCGCCGGGATATCCCAACCTCAACGATGACGATTGGCTGTGGGGCGGCACACTGGCCGAGATCGAAAAGACGATCCTCTACGGCATCCGCTCCGACCACAAGAACACGCGTGTCAGCCAGATGCCGCGGTTCGGGGCCGACAAGATCCTGAAGCCCGCCGAGATCGATGCAACAACGGCCTATGTGCTGAGCCTGTCAAAACAGTCCAGCGATCCTGTCAATGCGAAGAAAGGCGAGGCGATCTTCGGTGAGCAATGTTCGGCCTGTCATGGTGCTGATGGTCGCGGCAATGCCGAATTCGGCGCGCCCGATCTCGCCGACGCCATCTCGCTTTACGGCAACACTAGCGCAGCCATCTATCAGAGCATCGAAACCGGTCGCGGCGGCGCGATGCCTGCCTGGGTCGACCGTCTCGACACGACAACGATCAAGTCGCTCGCGATCTACGTGCACAGCCTCGGCGGCGGGCGCTGAGTTGGGTCTGTCTCAATTAGGAGGAGCCGATGTGCTGCTGTGGCTGCGCGCTGGCAATCGCACGGGCGATTGCTGAAGCTGAAGCTGATGCCAAGGCTGCACTTCATGACCTTGATCAAGGCGGGCCGCGGCTAAGCCCGATAGGAATGGTCATACAGGTGCCCGCAACAAGCCTCGTTGCCCGCTGGCGACGCCGTCTGGGATTGGAACGGCGAACAAGGCCAAAATCATGACCGTGCTCCAGCCTAAGGATTTCATCCATGCGGAGCCTGAGGTCGCAGCTCCCGGGGTGCCCCGTCACGACGTGCGCTCCATCGATCATCATGCGCCGGGGCAGCTGTATTTCGCCCGCCCGCAAATCCACCCCAAACAAGCGCACGGCTCGTTCCGCCGTGTGAAGTGGATCGTGATGGCGATTACGCTCGGCATCTACTATGCGCTGCCGTGGATCCGCTGGAACCGCGGTCCTGATTTGCCAAATCAGGCCGTGCTGCTCGACCTTGAGCATAACCGGTACTTCGTCTTCTTCCTCGAGATCTGGCCGCAGGAATTCTACTTCATCACAGGCCTGTTGATCATGTCGGCCCTCGGGCTGTTCCTCGTCACATCGGTCGCTGGCCGGGTCTGGTGTGGCTACACCTGCCCGTAGACGGTCTGGACCGATCTCATGATCGCGGTTGAGCGGTTTTGGCAGGGCGACCGCAACGAGCGCATGAGGCTCGATGAGCAACCTTGGGGGCTAACGAA
>JBBRKD010000345.1:0-3351 GCA_038218255.1 Hyphomicrobiales bacterium
ACGAGGGTTGCCAGAGATCGTCGCTGTCGCAGAAGGCGACCAATTCGGCGCGGGCTTCGCGCAGGCCGATGTTGCGGGCGGCGAGGTGGCCGCTGTTGCCGATCCGGATGTGGCGGACTCCGCGAGATGCGTATCGTGCGAGGACTGCGGGCGTGTCATCGGTTGAGCCATCATCGACCACGATCACTTCGGATGGAGCGAGTTCTTGAAGCAAAACGCAATCAAGAGTTGCCATCAATAGCTCAGAACGGTTGTGGGTTGGAATCACGACACTGAAGTTCTTCGTCACGTCTAGCCCCTCCAGCGTGTCTTTCACCATCTCGCCGTTCACATATAGGTGATAAACCAGATTGGCCACAAGGAGAAACTCGCGTTATGATTGCACAATCGTTTTTTGGATCAACCATAATTCATGATACGAGTGCGCCGCGCTGAGATGCTCGTCCACAGTCCGGGATAGTTCCGCAAAAGCGAGTGCGGGCCTGCAGTCGGGCGAGATACGCCTTCCGCGGAACTCGCTCCGATCAGCGCGGAGGTGCCTCAGAACCTCGTCGAGCCGACGCCGAAATTCTGGCGCGAATTCTGTCTGGCGACGCCCAGGCGCGCCATCTGCGGCACGCGCTTGCCTTTCGCAGACGTTGCGACCGGGACCACCTCCGGCTCAGGCATCGTGCTCAGCGCGACCCGGCGGCAGCACACGCTGATCGCCACCAAGACGAACAGCAGTTCGTAATAGCCGACGCTCAATGCCGCGCCAGTGACAGCGTAGCAAATCAGACTGGTCCGAACCGCGTCGGAAAAATCGATCATCCACGGCATCGATCGCGACTTGATCGCCGCCTTGCGAGCCGCTTTACAATTGGCCAGGGCCGCCCAGAACAGCCCCAAGTAGAGCAGCAACCCGGTAAAGCCGAGATCGCCCAGAACCTCGAAATACAGGCTGTGGGCGGCATGCGGGGTCAAGTCGGCAGGTGGCGTGTAGATGAAATCGAGTTGCCGCAAGTCGCGAGCATAGTGCGTCCAGACCGGCTGCAACTGCACGGCGTGCAAACCTCCGCCAAGGAGCGGATTGTCCGCCGCGATCAGGTAGCTGATCTTCCAGGCGATGACGCGACCCATGAACGACGTGTCGGACGACGCGTCCTGGATGGTATCGACGCGGCTGAACCAGGCTTCCGGGGCGAAGTTCAGCAGCGCGGCGCCTGCAATCCCGAGCAGGATGAGCGTGAGGAAGCGGTGGCGGCTGCCTTTGAGGAACAGCAGTGCGAGCACGATCAGGCCCACGAAGCCGCCGCGCGAATAGGTCATGATCACCGTGACGGTGGTCAGGAAGATCGCGCCGAGCAGGCCCATCCTGATGGTCCGCGAAGCCGTGCAGCGCCAGAGCGCATACATGAACGGAATAGCTGAAATGAGCGCGGCGGCGAGCTGGTTATTGTCGCCCACCGCGCGGGAGCCGACGACATGGTGTCCGCCTGCCGTGAGCAGCGCGATCAGCCCTTCCTTGACGCCGAGGAAGCCGAGCGCGACCGTGACCGCCAGGATGATGAGGTAGAGCCATTCCTTGGTGGTGATGAGGAACATGATCGCGAAGGCGAGGACCATCTCCTTGAGCAGCTTCATGTAGAGCTGATCGGACATGTCGGACGGCACGAGTGCGAACATGTAAGAGGCGGTCGCGACCAGCACTATTCCGACCATGATGGCGATCGTCCGGTCGAAGAAGATCTTATCTTTGTTCTGGGCGATGGCAAAACTGATCAGTGTCGCGATGGCGATGAGCTTATTGGTCTCGACCGACTGCATAAAGCTGTAGGCCAGTTCGGTCGGAGAAAGCAGCGCGTCCCAGACCCAAATGACGATGCCGGCGGCCGGGTTGATGAAGGCGAGCGGGATCGCGACGACCCAGAACAGCGCAAGGACGAGGTCTCTCACTTACGGCCTTTCCGCCTTGTATAGAGCGGCGGCGGGGCTCCGCGATGCTTGCTCTCGCGCGCGACCATCGCCTCGTTGATCCGGAATGGGCTCGCGCGTGGGGCGCCGCGCTTGCGACGCTCGTCGACAACGGTCAGCACGACGGCCAGGGCCATCAGAACGACATTACAGAAGAGTAGGAAGGATTCCACGTCGGCCTCGGTTCGCGCGCGTCCAGCTTGCCGTAAGAAGCTTGCCAAGCGCTTAACGTATTGCGCGGTTTCGTCCAAGCGGGGCGTACGCCGAGCGACTACAAGCCTTCGCGCGCACGGCGATCTGCCCGCCGCCGGACTCGAACCGGCACATCCTCACGGACATCGGATTTTAAGTCCGCTGCGTCTACCATTCCGCCAGGCGGGCATACCGCGGCAGACTATCAATCCTGCGGCGCTCGGGCCACCTCGCAGACGATGTCGAGCGCGCGGCGGATCAACGTTTCGCTGGCTTCGGGGGTGCGGAAGGCGCTGTGGGCGGAGAGGGTGACGTTGTCGAGCGCTGTCAGCGGGTGACCCGGCGGTAGCGGCTCCTGCAGAAAGACATCCAGCGCCGCGTGGGCGAGGCGCCCCTCGCGCAGGGCGGCCAGCATGGCGGGCTCGTCCACGATCGCGCCGCGCGCCGTGTTGACGAGGATCGCCCCGGGGCGCATGCGGGCCAGGCGCTCGGCACCGAGGAAGCCGCGGGTCTCTTCGGTGAGCAGTAGATGCAGCGAGACGACGTGGCTCTCGGCCAGGAGCTGGTCGAGTGCCACGAACTGGACCCCGGGGGCGGTGCGCGGCGTGCGGTTCCAGGCCAGTACGCGCATGCCGCTGCGATGGGCGATCCGGGCGACTTCCGCGCCGATGCCGCCGAAGCCGATCAGGCCCAGCGACTTGCCGGTAAGCTGGACGCCCTCAAGGCGGGGCCAATCGCCGGTGCGGATGCTGCGGTCCATCTGCGCCAGGCTGCGGGCGGCCGCCCACATCAGCGCGATCGTATGTTCGGCGACCGCGGTATCGCCGTAGCCTTTGATCGTGTGCACCGTAATGCCGAGCGCGGCCAGCGCTTGCGGGTCCATGTAAGAGCGGGCGCCGGTGCCGAGGAAGACGACGTGCTTGAGGCCAGTGCAGGCGCCCATTGTTTCGGTCGGCATGAAGGTGTGGTCGTTGAGGACGATTTCGTAGCCGGCGAGCATCTTTGGCAGATCGGCCGGGTCGACGTGGGCGGCTTCGTTGAGGGTGATGGGGGGATCGGTGTCGCGGGCGATGTTGCGATAGATTGCGGCAAGCTCGGCGCTGGCGTCGATGAAAAGACCCTGCATCATGTTCCCCCGTGTCGTTGCCGCGGATGGTGCGTGGGCGCCGTTGACGCCGCAAGCTCGGCGCGCGCATGGTCCGCGCC
>JBBRKD010000346.1:0-3346 GCA_038218255.1 Hyphomicrobiales bacterium
AAGTGTCGATCCAACATCGGAATATTCGATCAGCTTTTTGGCGACCTCAACGCCAATGCGCTCTTGCGCTTCCTCAGTCGAGCCGCCCACGTGCGGAGTCAGGATCACGTTATCGAGCCCTTGGAGCGGCGACACGAACCGGTCAGCGTTCGACGACGGCTCGACCGGGAACACGTCGATGGCAGCGCCAGCCAAATGCTTGGACGCGAGCGCTGCCGCCAGCGCCTCAAGATCGACCACCGTGCCGCGCGAATTGTTGAGCAGATAGCTCCCAGCTTTCATCTGCCCGATTTCGCGCGCGCCGATCATGCCGTGCGTTTCAGGCGTTTCCGGCACGTGCAAAGACACGACGTCGGACGCGCTGAGTAAGGCGCTCAAACTCGGCATGGGCTGCACGTTGCCGTAGACGAGTTTGTCCACGTGATCGTAGTAGATGACGCGCATGCCCATCGCTTCGGCGAGCACGGCCAATTGGCTGCCGATGTTGCCGTAACCCACAATGCCGAGCGTCTTCCCGCGCACTTCCCGCGAGCCGACGGCCGACTTCGCCCAACCGCCGGTATGTGCCGACATCGATTTGGGAAAGATGCTCCGGTACAGCATCACGATTTCCGCGATCGTGAGCTCAGCCACGCTGCGCGTGTTGGCAAATGGCGCGTTGAACACCGGAATGCCCTTGGCGCAAGCCGCATCGAGATCGACCTGATTAGTGCCGACCGAAAAGCACCCGATGGCCGCTGTCCGCTCGGTGGCATCGAGCACCTCGGCTGTGATCTGAGTGCGCGATCGGATACCGAGCATGCGCACATCGCGTAAGGCGTCGCGCAACTCAGCCGCATCGAGCGCTTTGGTGAGCCGCGTCACGGCTGAATATCCAGCGGCCGTAAAGGCGTCTGCCGCACTATCTGAGATGCCTTCAAGCAGCAGGATCTTGATCTGGTCTTTAGACAGATGGGGCGTGCGGAAGGACGTCATGGATCACCGTGCCAAAACCGCGTCATGCGCGATCAGGATTGGGCGTAAACGGCTCGCCCCAAAGTTCAACCCTGCTTTAGTTGCGGGCAACATCACGAAAGCGCACGCAAATGGCCATCGGTGATCCCGAGCAGGCCACGTTCGGCCAGCAGATCGACGTGGGCCTGCACCGACAATCGCGCGGCCGTCATGAGATGAGCTGCAAGTCCAGCATACACCACTTCCGTCACGGCATGGATGCTGCGCGCTCCGCCTTTGATCGCGTCGAGCACGGCCGTCTCCCGCATCCGCCGATGTATCAGATAGGCGCGCGCGGTCCTCGGCCCATCGGCAATCTCGGGCCCATGTCCTGGCAGATAGCGCGCTTCGGGCCGCGCCAGCACCCGCTCCAGCGACGTGAGATAGCGCCCCATATGCCCTTCCGGCGGCGCGATCACTGACGTACTCCACCCCATCACATGATCGCCCGAAAACAACATCGGCTGGGCTCCGGCGAGCGCAAAACACAGATGATCAGGCGCATGCCCTGGCGTGTGCACGGCCTCGAGTTCAACGTCGCCCGCCATAAAGCGCTGCCCGTCGACCAGCACCTCGTCGGGCACGAACTCCCACGCCACAAAGTCTCCGCCCGTCAACGTGCTGCGCGTTGCGGTCTGTTCCGCAGCGCTTGCAGGGGCGTGCTCAAACGCCAACGTTCGCGCGCCGGTTGCTGCTTTCAACCGGGGGATCGCGTCCGCATGATCGCGATGCCGGTGCGTGAGCACGATGTGGCTGATCGGACGCCCGCGCGCCGCCTGCAAAATCGCTGAGACGTGCGCCGGTTTGTCCGGGCCAGGATCGACGACGGCGAGCGTTCGCGTACCCAGAAGGTAGGTGTTGGTGCCATCGCCCGTGAAAGGTCCGGCATTTCCAGCGACAAGCCGGATGATCGTTGAGGGCAAGATGGACTGTAAGACCGGAGGCGTGAGGGTCATCGCGGCCGCAAGAAGTATCTGCGAAAAGAGAATGGTCGGAGCGGGGAGATTCGAACTCCCGACCCCTTGCTCCCGAAGCAAGTGCGCTACCAGGCTGCGCTACGCTCCGCCCGACCACCTGCAGTCGCCCGCAGGAAGCGGCCTTATAGACATCCCCTCCCCCGCCCGCAACAACGATTGTCCCAGACGTGCCTGAGCCGCGCATCAGAGCTCGTTTCAGCCTCTAGCGCTCGCCGTCACCCGGTTGCTTCACCGCACAACAACCGGCGCAGCACTGACCTTTCGGCACGACAAACCCGAACCGAACTGGGGAACTTTGGCTCGCGCCTTTGACGGAAGGGGTCAGTCATCGAAGGTCTCAAGTAAAGTGCGAGGCGAGAGATCAATGTGGAAACTATAACCGTGCCGCGTAAAACCCAGCTTGTCATAGAAGTCATGCGCCCGTTCGCGTTTGACGTTGGAGGAGAGCGCGAGCTTGTAGCAGCCATGTTGTCGGGCGTGCGCCATCGCGTGCTCCATCATCAACGTGCCAAGCCCCTGACCTTGACAGGCGTTCGCGACCGCGACCTGTTCGACAACTGCGAGCGGCGCGCCAAGGTGGGCGATATTGTCCATCACCAGGAGGACATACGTCCCAACGATCCCCTCCGTCGCGCTTGTCACGACATATAGGCGGTAGAACGGGTAGCTCGCAAACCTGACGAACCGCTCACGGGCCAGAGGGAGGTCGAGCCGCACACCGTCGTCGAGCCCGGTCTCGGCATACAAGGTAAGCACGGCTGGGAGATCGGCCTCGGTCGCCGGGCGGACAGAATAACGCTCACCGTGACCGCTCATCTCGCTCGTCCTCGTGCCAGACATATCCGCAATCAGTGCCACAGGGTTGCCCGTCCCGATAGAGATCCCGCGAACGCCGCGCACTCATTCCCACAGCGGGGGCCTCGCCGCTTGCCGCGCGGCATCCCTCACCCTATCTCCCCGCCAACACAGCGCAGCCGTAACGGGGCGCCGAACGCAAAGGAGATCGCCATGCTCACCCATCGCAAAGCGACGGACCGAGGCCACGCCGACTTCGGGTGGCTCGACAGCCGTCATACGTTTTCGTTCGGTCAGTACCAAGATCCACGCCACATGGGCTTTGGAGCTTTGCGTGTCATCAACGACGATCGCGTCGCCCCGGGCCGCGGTTTCGATACGCATCCTCACGCCAACATGGAGATCGTATCCTATGTGCTGGCGGGCGCGATGGCCCACACCGACAGCCTCGGCACGGGAGCGATCATCCAGCCCGGCGACGTCCAACGCATGACGGCTGGCACCGGCATCCGCCACAGCGAGTATAATGCGTCGCAAACCGATCCCGTCCATTTCCTGCAGATTTGGATCGTGCCGGAGCA
>JBBRKD010000347.1:0-3345 GCA_038218255.1 Hyphomicrobiales bacterium
ATTTGGCCCCAAGACGTTGTTTCCGTTTCATAAAACTGTTGCACGCGCGCGAACAGTTCATATCCTGTTGCCTGGGAAGAAACCGCTCAAACCTGCCAGCAACCCCCTCGATCGGGAGATTTGAATGAGCCGCACCACGCCCAACGCCCCTGCAACGCCCCTCGCATCCATGCTGGAGGGTTATAGCCTCACAACCGCAGAAATCCTCTACCGGCTGCCCGACCACCCCTCGCTGCTGCAAACCTATGTCTGGCAGGACTATGACGTTTCGCCGGTGTTCCCCAATCTGAAAAAGTTCCTCGCCTTCTGGACCGAAAAGCTCGAAGGGCCGCTGTTTAAAGTCACGGTGGCCCATCGCCACCTGATCAAGCCGGCCGAGCTGCGCCTGATCAACGCCGAGTTCCGCTGGACCTGACGCATGGCTCCGTGCGGTGAGCGATGCCCACGTCGGGCCGCCGCACCAGGCCGTGACCCACAAGTATCGTGCGCGCGGCATCGAACGCCGCGTCCCCGCCTTGCGCTTGTGATGTAGGATCAAAGCCCCGTCGCAGCGCAGAGAACCGATTCGTGACTGATCCCGCACCGAAGTTGCCGCCCGGCTTCAAGCCCGGCAACACGCCTGAGTTTTCCGTCTCCGATCTGGCGGGCGCCATCAAGCGCGCGCTGGAAGACGGCTTCGGCCACGTGCGGCTGCGCGGGGAAGTTTCGGGTTATCGCGGGCCGCATGCGTCTGGGCACTGCTATTTCGCGCTGAAGGACGACAGCGCCAAGATCGACGCGGTGATCTGGAAGGGCGTGTTCGGCCGCCTGAAGGTTCGCCCCGAAGAGGGCATGGAGGTCATCGCGCAGGGGCGAGTGACGAGCTATCCCGGCTCGTCGAAATACCAGATCGTCATTGAAGCGCTTGAGCCTGCCGGTGTCGGCGCGCTCATGGCGCTGCTCGAGGAACGCAAGCGCACGTTCACGGCTGAAGGTTTGTTTGCGGCTGAAAAGAAACGGCCGCTACCGCACATGCCGCGCGTGGTCGGCATCGTCACGTCGCCGACGGGGGCCGTGATCCGCGACATGCTCGCGGTGTTCTCAGGACGTTTCCCAGCTCGTGTCCTTGTGTGGCCGGTGCGGGTTCAAGGCGAGACATGCGGGGCGGAGGTGGCGGCTGCCATTCGTGGGTTCAACGCGTTGCCCCCAGGTGGGCGTATTCCCCGGCCCGATGTGCTGATTGTCGCGCGCGGCGGGGGTAGCCTTGAAGATCTTTGGGGGTTCAACGACGAGATTGTGGTGAGGGCTGCGGCTGCCAGTGCGATTCCATTGGTCTCAGCTGTCGGGCATTAAACCGACTGGACGCTGCTTGATTTGTCAGCCGATGTTCGCGCGCCGACGCCGACGAAAGCTGCCGAACTTGTCGTGCCGAAGTATTCCGATTTGCTGGCTCAGCTCGCCGACCTGACCGGGCGGCTTTTGGTTGGTATGCGGCGGTCGCTCGAACAGGCGCGCACGCATCTGCGGTCGGCTGAACGCGGCTTGCCGCGCGCTGAAGATCTCGTCCGGCTGCCGCGCCAGCGGTTCGATGCGGTGGATCAGCGGTTGGGTCGGGCGCTGCTGGCAAATACGCGTGCGCATGGACTGCGGCAGGCGCGAGTTGGCGCGCGGTTGCAGCCCCGCCTGCTCACCGACCGGCTCGCGCGGCTTCGCGACCGGCTCGCAGCCTTGGATGCCCGTCAACGCGATGGACTCGCGCGGCTTGCTGCCTCGCGGCGTTCGCTCTTTGAGGGCGCGGCCGGACGGTTAAGGCCAACCGCAATTCTGCAACGCAGCGCGCGTGGCGCCGATCAGTTGGCAGCGCTCGATGCGCGCAGAATACGGTCCCTGGCAACGGCCATCGCGCGGGGGCGTCAGCGGCTCGACGCGCGGGCGCAGATGCTGTCAGCGCTCAGCTATCAGGGCGTGCTCGCGCGCGGGTTTGCCATCGTGCGTGACGGCAATGGCGCAATGGTGCGGCGCGCACAAGACGTGGCGGCGGGGGCTGCTCTCGGCATCGAGTTTCACGATGGGGAGGTTCGCGTGCAGGCCATCGAGGACGGGCAGGACTCGCGCCGCGTCTCAAAGCCGCCGGTCGCGGTGGTTCGGCCGTCAAAACCGCGTGATCGGACGCCGGGCGGGGCTGCGGGTGGTGGGCAGGGCACGTTGTTTTGAAACCGTGTGACGGGTTTGACCTTGCGGCCCGTTCCTGTCTCACGTGTGGAACGGGAGCCAACGCGACCGCGCGCTAACCCTTTCAGGAGAAACGCCATGATGAAAACCCTCGTCCTAGCCCTGTCCGCCTTGATCCTGTCCGCCGTGCTCCCGGTCACGTCGGCTGGCGCACTGTCGCTGCGCGTTGGCGGTGACGGTCTGCGATCGGGCGATCTCGTCGTCGGTGTCGCCAATGGCTGTGGTATTCGCCGCCACTTCAGCCTGCGTCTGGGCCGTTGCGTCTGGAACTGAGGCGGATGCCGACCGGGCTCTGGCGGCCTCGTTTTCGCTGGAGCCCCGGGTCGGCCGTCACGCCATAGAACGAGCCTGTGACGCCAAAGCCATTGACGCCGCAGGCACGGTTTTGCACGTTGGGCGCGAGACGTCCCGTCGGCGCGATTGCCGTGGGAGCCCGGGGCGCACCATGAATCGTTTCGACAAGATTTTCGGCCTGACCTCTGAAGCTCGCGTGCGCTATGGGGACGGCGATTTTACGGTCCTGTCGGCTGGCGATTTCGTGCGCTGCGCCGTGACCGGGGACGCCATTCCGCTGCCTAACCTCAAATATTGGAGCGTGGCGCTGCAGGAGCCGTATGCGTCGGCTGCCATTTCGGTAAAGCGCTATTGCGACGTCCGGGCCAGTCGGGGCGGTTGAGTGATCACGACGGGTTGGTCCTCAAGGCGAGCCGCTCATCCAGGAGTGCGTCAAGTGCTGCGCTATCGCTGTCCGCCAGCGTGACTGTGACCGGCACGACGCGTGTCACGGCCAACAACGCCGCGTGCGCTGCTAGTCGCACATGGTCTTTCTCGGTCGTGATGAGTTGCGCGTCGTGGCGGCGTGCGGCTGCCATCAAACGCTCGGCATCGGATGCTGAATACGGCGCATGATCGGGGAAGGCGTGGGTTTCGAGAACCGTCGCGCCAAGGGACCGCAGCGTTGCAAAGAAGCGCTCGGGATGGCCGATGCCAGCGAAGGCCACGCAGCGCACACCGGCGAGCGAGGGTCCGTTGGCGGCAAGCGTTACAACCAGGGGGCTGCGTGATCCGTAACCGTCCGTCTGGCGTGCTAAGGCTGCGTCCGGCTGACCGTTGAACACGATCACATCGGCGAGG
>JBBRKD010000348.1:0-3341 GCA_038218255.1 Hyphomicrobiales bacterium
TTTCAGCCGCATCACGGCCGCGCCGTCGCCGCAGCCCTCGAACTGTCGGGCGATCTCGCCAAGCAGGCATCGTTCGTCGCGTCCAAATTGTACGACGCCTTTATCGGCACCGATGCCGAGCAGATCGAGATCAACCCGCTCGCCGTGACCGATGACGGAAAGCTGATGGTGCTCGACGCCAAGGTCGCGTTCGACGGCAATGCGATGTTCCGCCACAAGGATCTGATGGAACTTCGCGACGAATCCGAGGAAGACCCGGCCGAACTCGAAGCGAGCAAGTATGACCTCGCTTATATCAAGCTCGACGGCGATATCGGTTGCATGGTCAACGGCGCGGGCCTTGCCATGGCGACGATGGACATCATCAAGCTGAACGGCATGTTCCCCGCCAACTTTCTCGACGTCGGCGGTGGTGCCTCGAAGGAAAAGGTGACGGCGGCGTTCAAGATCATCCTCGCCGATCCGAACGTGAAGGGCATCCTCGTCAATATTTTCGGTGGCATCATGAAGTGTGACATCATCGCCGAGGGCATCGTCGCGGCGGCGAAGGAAGTGAATTTGAGCGTGCCGCTTGTCGTTCGGCTCGAGGGCACCAATGTTCAGCAGGGCAAGGACATCCTGGCCAATTCGGGCCTGGCGATCGTTCCGGCGAACGACCTGGGCGATGCCGCGAAGAAGATCGTGGCAGAGGTGAAGGCGGCGGCGTGACATGCTAAAGGGCAAGTGATGATCGAAAATGTCGAAAACCTGATGCTCGAGCATATGAAGAGATTTCAGGCGACGCTGGACCGGGTCGAAACCAAGATCGGTGATCTTACCGTTCGCATGTCCAACGTCGAAAGCGGACAGGCTTCGATCATCCAGCACCTCGGGCATCTGGCGGCGGCGGATGCCGCGCAGCAATTGGCGATCGATCACATCAACACGCGGCTCGACCGCATCGAGCGGCGGCTCGAACTGGCTTAGTCGTTCCCATTATCCTCCCCGGGGTGGTTTCGACATTGGAGAGTTTGCAATGAAGGTTATGGTCCCGGTCAAGCGCGTGCTTGACTATAACGTAAAGCCCCGCGTCAAGGCGGATGGGACGGGGGTCGATCTGGCCAACGTCAAGATGAGCATGAACCCGTTCGACGAGATCGCGGTCGAGGAAGCGATCCGCCTGAAGGATAAGGGCGTGACCGAGATCGTCGTCGTCTCGATCGGCGAGCAGAAGTCGCAGGAAACGCTGCGCACCGCGCTCGCCATGGGTGCCGACCGCGCGATCCTCGTCGTCAGCGAGGACAAGGTCGAGCCGCTCGGCGTCGCCAAGCTGCTGCAGGCGATCGTCGCGGAGGAAAAGCCCGATCTGATCATCCTCGGCAAGCAAGCGATCGACGATGACAACAACCAGACCGGCCAGATGCTCGCCGGGCTGATGGGCGTCGGCCAGGCGACCTTCGCTTCCAAGGTCGAACTCACCCCCGACAGCGTCACCGTGACGCGCGAAGTCGATGGCGGGTCGGAAACCGAGACGCTGACGCTGCCCGCGATCATCACGGTCGATCTGCGGCTCAACGAACCGCGCTATGCCTCGCTGCCCAACATCATGAAGGCGAAGTCGAAGCCGATGGCGCAGAAAACGCCAGCCGATTACGGTGTCGATGTCACCCCGCGTGTCACCACGCTGAAGGTGGTCGAGCCGGCCAAGCGCTCGGCCGGCGTCAAGGTCGCCGATGTCGATGAACTGGTTGCAAAGCTGAAGGCAATGGGAGTCACCAAGTGAAGACGCTCGTCTGGGTCGAACATGACGGCACCACCGTCAAGGATGCCACGCTCGCCGTGGTCACCGCCGCATCGCAACTGGGCGAAGTCCATTTGCTCGTCGCGGGGCAAGGCGTCGACGGCGTCGCCGCCGAAGCCGCGAAAATCGCCGGCGTCGGCACGGTGCATGTCGCCGATGATGCGGCTTATGCCCATGCGCTGGCCGAAAATGTCGCGCCGCTGATCGTCGGTTTGATGGCAACGCACGACGCCTTCCTCGCGCCCGCCACCACCAACGGCAAGAACATCGCACCGCGCGTTGCCGCTTTGCTCGACGTGATGCAGATATCGGACATCCTGTCGGTCGAGAGCGAAGACACGTTCACGCGGCCGATCTATGCTGGCGGCGCGATTGCCACGGTGCAGACCAAGGATGCGAAGAAAGTCATCACCGTACGCGGTACCGCCTTTGCCAAGGCCGTGACCGAGGGCGGATCGGGCACGATCGAAGCTGTCGCCACGACGGGTGACGCTGGGCTGTCGAGCTATGTCGGCTCAGAAATCGCCAAGTCGGAGCGGCCCGAACTCACCTCGGCCAAGATCATCGTGTCGGGCGGGCGTGCGCTCGGCTCGGACGAGCAGTTCCACGCGATCATCGATCCGCTCGCCGACAAGCTCGGCGCGGGCGTCGGCGCCTCGCGCGCTGCCGTGGATGCCGGCTATGCGCCCAACGACTATCAGGTCGGCCAGACCGGCAAGATCGTCGCCCCCGAAGTCTATGTCGCGGTCGGCATTTCGGGTGCGATCCAGCATCTGGCGGGGATGAAGGATTCGAAGGTCATCATCGCGATCAACAAGGACGAGGACGCACCGATCTTCCAGGTCGCGGATTACGGGTTGGTGGGTGATCTGTTCAAGCTGGTGCCGGAACTCACTGGAAAATTGTAAGACCTCAGCAATGACGATGCCGGCGCCCCCCAGCGGGCGTCGGCAGTTAAATCTTTTGTTTTGATTGCGGTTGTCGATTTCTAACGCAAGTATGGCGCATGGCTAACGGCGTTTTTATCCACCGCGAAGACCCGATTTATCGCGACACACCGGCTGTTCGATATCATTTTCCGAAGCCATATCTTGACCGAGTTCGCGCCTGCGTCGGGGACTGGATCGTCTATTACGAGCCGGTGAAGGTTCGCGAAACCCGGGGTTATTGGGCCGTCGCGCGAGTCCAGACCGTGATGGCGGATCCCGAGCAGTCCAACATGTTCTACGCGCTGATTGAGCCGGGCAGCTTTCTTCAGTTCACGGACCTGGTTCCCTTTATCGAAAAGGACGGCCCTGTTGAGCGCGGCCTCCTTAATGATTTCGGCAAGCTCTCGGGGCGGGCTCAGGCGGCTGTTAGGCCCCTTTCGCAGCAGGATTTTATCCGGATCGTAAATGCCGGCTTGCCCGATGCTGACCTACTTCCCCGCATTGACCCCCCTTCTGATGCAACAAGGCTGAGAGAAGATCGGCTTGGTTACGATCTGGGTGAGCGTACGCGGGTAGCGCAACTCACGTTACGGCCACTGCGCGACCGTGCCTTCCGCAAGTCTGTCCTGAAT
>JBBRKD010000349.1:0-3336 GCA_038218255.1 Hyphomicrobiales bacterium
GACGACGGCGGCGGCAGCAGCTCCTTGAGGAACTCGATCGGGATCACCGGGTTGCCTTTGTACATCACCGGATCGATGCGCGTCATGCCAACCGACTGCAGCACGTCCAAGTGCTTGATGTAGTTGTCGCCAAAGGTCATCCAGAAGCGGATCTGCTTCAGGCCACGGACGTTCTTGACGAGGCTTTCTTCTTCTTCGTGGTAGATCAAATAGCTCTTGCGCGGGCCGACTTCGGGATAGTCGACCATTGTGCTGATCGAGAGCGCATCGATCTCGATCCACTGGCCGTCTTTCCAGTATTTGCCGCGCTGCGTGACTTCGCGCAGGTTGATCTCGGGATTGAAATTGGTCGCAAACGACTTGCCGTGGTTGCCGTCGTTGCAATCGACGATGTCGATCGTGTGGATCTCGTCGAACAGATGTTCTTGGGCGTAAGCACAGAAAATGTTCGATACGCCGGGGTCGAAGCCGCAACCGAGAATGGCGAGGATGCCCTTGTCCTTGAACTTGGGATCATAGGGCCACTGCCATTTGTAGCTGAACTTGGCTTCATCGCGCGGCTCGTAGTTCGCCGTGTCCATGTAGGCCGTGCCGGTCGCAAGGCAAGCGTCCATGATCGTCAGATCCTGGTAGGGCAGCGCCATGTTGATCAACAGGTCGGGCTTTGTCTTTTCGATGAGCGCGATGACCTGATCCGTGTGGTCGGCATCAACCTGATGAGTCTCGATCTTGGTCTTGCAAGCGGCGGCCACGGCCGTGCAGCTTTCAAGCCGACGTGATGCCAGGTGGATGGTCTTGAACACGTCGCGATTCATGGCGGCCTTCTTGGCCGTAACCGAACCTGCAGCACCCGCGCCGATGATCAAAAGCGTATCCAAAGCGTGTCTCCTCCACATCGTACCCGAAGCGCGGAGTTAGGATGGATCGCTGTCATTTACAACAGGCTTAGCCACGCGGGGCTTAGGTGTTTGGCCCCAAGGGAAACGACCGCTGGAACGCCGCCCCGTCGGTATCGGTTGCTGACACCGTCATCTGGGTTGCGCCATTGCGGCGGTAGTCGAACTCAATGACCGGGTTCTCGTTCAGCGCGATCGAGCCTTCCATCGTGAACACCGTCTCGTCGCCCTGGCGCACGGCCAGCTCGCGGACCATCTTCAAGGGCGTGTACAGCAGCGAAATCTGGTCGAGCACCATGCCTGTGTGATTGGGATGCGACAGCTCGAGGCGCACGCGCTGGTTGACCGTGCTGGCGGCGATGATTGAAGCCACATCGGCAAGTTTCATTTTGCCAAGGTTGGCGGCCGTCTCTTCCGGCGGTGTCTGCGGCGGGGCCGAGCACGCGGCCTGACCGCCGGGAAATTTCACCAGCTGGGTCGTCATATAAAGCGCGCCGTCGCTTGCTTCCACGATTGCCCGCACGTCGGACTGCTGGTTCAGCCGGAACTTGATCCCAAGGCCGACCTGGGTGCGGCCGGGCCCGAACGTAAAGCTTGCTGCGACCGGCGACGGGTTGTTATCGACGACGAGCGTGATCGAGCGGATCGTACGGCCGTCCTTGAAGTTCGCCTCCACGTCGAGCGGCACCGCGCGGATATCTTCGGGACGATAGGGAGCCTTGATGGTCACGAGACCCCGGCCATCCTTGATTGCACGTGCGCCAAAAATCGCAGGCCGCAAATCGTCAAACACCGCGCCTGCTACGGCCGCCGACGACGCGACCACGACGGCGCACACGGTTACGCACGCAGCTTGGATGACTTGAAAGCGCATGCGGACTTCCTGAGGTTGACGACCGTGGATAAGCGACGCGACTGTCCTATTGTGCAGGGCAAAAGTCAATGTGGGGGCGTGGACGAGGTTAGCCTGCCGCGTTGGCTCGCCTCGTTAGCCTGCCGCGTTGGCTCGCCGCGTTAGCTTGCCGCGTTAGCTTGCCGCCGCCTTCATGTGTGCGACACGACGCCCGGTTCCAGCGACAATAGCCGCAATCAGGGCCGTGCGGTCCTCGGTCGGCTCGCCAAGCGACACATGCTGGGCCTGCGCCATCGCCAAAAGATGCTCGGCGGTATCAACTGCTGCCAATTTGTCAGCCAAACCGATGGCACCACCCTTCCGCCATTCCACAATCAGGCTGAACGCGTGGGGATCAAAGGCTGGGACGACCGGATGTGGTTGCGCTGCGGAAATCGCGGCCCCGACTGCCCCGCCTTTAGTCTCCGCCGACTTGGCTGGCCGTCGCACCACGAGTGGCAGGCGTACGCGGATTTCCGCCAGCTCCTGGTCGCACAGGTTGGTGAGGCGCTCGGCCGCTTCGGGCGTAACGCCAGCCTCTGTGCGAAACATATCCCGAAAGTATTTCCGCTTCATCTGGCCCGAGAAGGGCCGCGTGTTCTTCGCCATTGAGCTTATGCCGCCAATCTGAGGGTCAGGCGCGAGGCTACGTCTTCATAGAGAGCGCGCACGTCGGGGGTTGCGTCACCGTACTTTTCATTAATGGTCCGCAGATCGTCGCGGAAATCGAATGCGTCCGCAATGGCTGCACTTTGCGGCAAGCGCGCCCGCAGGATCGGATGATCAAGCCCGATTTCGTCGTAGATGTTGCGCTCGCGTCCGGTGTCGCGCATGGCGTTGGCCACACAGGCATAGCGGCGCGCGTCGAGCGGGAGTTCGGCCAATTCTTCGCCGTTGCGCTTGCCTTCGATGAGCAGCGCGACGCGGTCGACGGCCAGTTGCGAGACGTAGTCTGGCTTGAAGGGCACCAGCACCAGATCGGCCGTTTTGAGGGCTGCGAGTGCTGCAAACGACAGTCCTGGTGCGCAATCGAGGATCACCACGTCGTAGTTGCCTTCGAAGCGGCGCAACATCCGCTCCAGGCGGCCGCGCACGCGCTGGCCGACGATATCGGGGTCTTTGGCCTGGCGTGCCTCCTTCACGTAGAGCTCACCTTGCGCATCTTCCAGCATCAGCGAGCCCGACAACAACGAAATGATCGGCCGCTTGCCGTCCGCATTGCGGACATCGCCGACCTGATGGACGAGGTAATCGCGTGGCATGCCGGCCGTCTCGTCGAAGGTATCGAGAAAATAGTCGGCGATTGTTTTGTGGGCTTTGCGGGCGGCAACCCAGCCTTCACCGCCTTGCAGAATGAGCGAGGCATTGCACTGGCTGTCGAGATCAAGCAGCAGCACGCGCTTGTTGCCCCAGATGGCGAACGCATGCGCCAGCATGACCGAGATCGTCGACTTGCCGACGCCACCCTTGCGGTTCGCCACTGCCAGAAATTCAGCCATGAGTTTCCCCTTGTCGACGTGCTGTCAGCGTCCGGCTCGGTTTGCACAG
>JBBRKD010000350.1:0-3333 GCA_038218255.1 Hyphomicrobiales bacterium
CTTCAGGCTGAGCGCGCGGCGCGATGTCGCTGCGGCCAAGGCCTTCTTCAAGAAGGCGATCAAGAGTCAAGGCCACCCGCCGCAGACCATCACGCTCGATGGCTACGCGGCGTCGCACCGCGCTGTGCGCGAGATGAAGGCCGACGGGGTATTGCCCGAGGCCACGACGCTGCGATCGTCGAAATACTTGAACAACCTGATCGAGCAAGACCACCGAAATATCAAGTCAAGGGTGGCCGTCATGCTCGGCTTCAAGCAATTCAAGAATGCGGCTGCCACCATCGCCGGAATCGAACTCATGCACCGCATTCGCAAGGGGCAGTTCAACCTCGCGGCGCGCGTCCAAGAGGCCACTGCGCCCGCTGTTCGCGGTCTACGTCGTCGGCATCGCGCGGTAGGAAACGAGCCATCCGACGTCGAATGGGCAAGCGGATATACGTGAGCGCCGCGCGGTCTTTTGAAGGAGAGCACGCTCATTTTTTGCCACAGACTCGCCTTCATAGCGGCTGGATTGATGCATGAGCAAGCACGACGACATCGAGACGCTCAAGCGTCGCATCGCCCTCGCGGAAGAGGAGCGCGACGCGCTGCAAAGAGCAGGCCAGGAAGAAGACTACCTGCAGGCCTATTCGATGGTCGAGGCGCTCGAGCTGCAACTCGAGGCAAAGCTGCGGGCGTCGCAATGAAATCGCTTTTGCAATGGAAGGCAACCAAGGACACGCCGTGACCATCCGCCTGCAACAGATGCACCCTGCGCTGGTGCACCTTCCCAACCCGCTGTTGAATGCGGCGGCCTCGGACCTTCTGCATGGCGTCCGGCACATGATCGAGGAGGTGACCGCGGGAAGATCGTGCCGACCGTCACCGCCTGGTGTGCGAAGCATCTTTCCACGAAGCATTGACGAAGAGCCGAAGGGTCGTTCTTCAGAAAGGAACGATGAGATCGGCGGCCTCCTCGTGCTACCGGATGCCGCGGCCCACCGGGCCGTCATCGCGCTCCACGAATGGTGGGGGCTGAACGACTGGGTCGTGCAACAGGCGACAGGTTTGGCCGAGCACGGACATGTCGTGTTCGCCATGGACCTGTACCGCGGCGCGGTCACGACAGACCCCGTCGAAGCGCGCAGGTTGAAGCGCAATCTGTCGCAAGACCGCGCCATCGGCGACATGAAAGCGATCTTCGACCACCTGTCGGCGCCCGATGTCGACCCGAAGCAGGTCAGCGCGGTCGGTTGGTCGCTGGGCGGGGGACTCGCGCTCCAGCTTGCGATCCATGAGCCGCGGCTCGCGAGATGCGTCGTGAACTACGGCGCCTTGCCGGCGCAGGCGGTCGAGCTGCAGAGCATCGAGGCGCCGATGATGGGCAACTTCGGGGCCCTCGATCGCAGTATCCCGGCCGCAAAAGTTCGAGCCTTCGAGACGGCGATGCGCGACCTCGGAAAGTCCGTCGATATCAAACTCTATGAGGGCGCCGGCCACGCCTTCGCAAATCCTGCCAACGCACGTGGCTACAGAGCGGAAGCGGCAAGCGACGCATGGGGCCGCACACTCGCGTTCCTGGACATCGACAAAAATTCGCAGCGCGTGGTCTGAGGATGCCGGCAGCGCGGCGTGCCGTGAGAAGTTTTGGGCGTGGCGTCGTCAACGACGTGCCGTGTCGGCCTGCTCCCAATACCCGCGACGCCCATAGTGGTCGTGGAGACGCGCTTCCTCGCTTCGATTCAAGTCCGTTTTCGGGTCGTACCTGGGAGCTTCTTTCACCGCTTGCCGCGTTAGCTGGATCGAGACGGTACGTTCGGCCCAGCTCACCTCCGTGATCCATTCGGGTGCGATGAGCACCTGTTGGCCGAGCCACCAGTTGCTGGTGTCGACGACGAGATATCGGACGGCCCAGGTCTCATCGTCGACGAGCAAGCTCTGCACGTGGCCGATGTCGCCGTCGGTTGCATGGAGGTGATAGCGCATCACCGCGTTGCAGCTGCGAAGATGAGGATCTTCCTTCCGCTTTCGCGCCTCTTCGGCCCGCCAGGCGGTGTCTTCCGCTTCCAGGCGTTCGGCCTTCTCCGAGCCGAAACCGCTGTAACCCGGCAGCATCACATTCGGATACATGCCGCCGCCCCAGTACCCGGCGCCGCCCCAGTAGTAAGGGTAGCCGTAGTATCCGGAATACTGTATTTCCTGTTGCCGCGAAACGGGCTTCTCGGTGTCGATGTCGGGGCTGTTTCTCACCTGTTCTTTCGTTACCGACACGGGCAGCACCTTGTCCGTCCAGTTCGGCTTGCCGATCGCCATCGGCGAGATCAGCACTTTGCGGCCAGATAGCCAGCCGCCGGTGTCGACGACGAGATAACGGACGACCCACGCTTCGTCGTCGAAATAGAAATCATCAACATGGCCGATCGCGCCATCGGTGGCGCCGACGGCGTAGCCCTTGAGGTCCCTCGTGTTGCGCAACATGCCTTCGCCTTCGTTCGGGTCGGGCGTCGTTGGGGGCAAAGAGCATGCCGGCAGGCGAATGTCGCCAGTGGGGGCAGGCACGCCAAGTGCCTCGGTGCTTCGGGCCTCACGCGAAAGCGAGCGCCGAGCCATGCCATCCATGATTCCTGCTCCCGACATGCTGCGGTCGATGCAACCGCAGAAGGAGTTCGTCTCGCGATTGACGACGCTCGCCCTGGCTCAGGTCGCGCAGTTGTCAGGCATCGGCCAAGCCGACTTGAACGGGCTGGTGGAATACGGTGTGCTCACGCCGGCCACCCCGGCCACCTCGGACGGCGAGCTCTGGGCCGTCGATATCGGCTGTGTTATGACGCTGCAACGCGCCGAACGTCTGCGTCGGGACCTGGCGCTCGATGGCCACGCCTTCGCTTTGGCGGTGATGCTCCTCAATCAGATCGAGCGAAGGCGTGCTTGTCGAACACCTGCTGCCGGCGGCGCGCGCAAGGCTGGTGATGGTCGCCGACAACGCGCCGCTGCTCGAAGCTGCCCGGTTGCTGCGTGCCGGCACCGACCTCGTCGTCGTTTGCGAGCCCAGGGGCGCCGTCGTGGGCGTCATCACGAAGACCGATATCGTGGCCAGGATCAGCGAATGCCAGGACGCTGCCTGCACGACCGCGGCTGCTTTGGTGATGAGCGCCGACGTCGTGCTGTGCGCTCCGCGCGACATCTTGCAAAACGTCTGGTCGAAGATGAAGGCGCGCGGCTTGAAGAACATTCCGATCGCCGGCGCCGATGGCCGGCGTGTCGGTGTGCTCAACGCGCGCGACGCGATCGGCGTTCTCCTGCAAGAGGTCAAGGACGAAGAGTCGCTGCTGCGCGACCACGTAATGGGTGTCG
>JBBRKD010000351.1:0-3332 GCA_038218255.1 Hyphomicrobiales bacterium
TCCCTCTCCCTCTCCCTCTCCCTCTCCCTCTCCCCGTTATAACGTCGAGAGGGGATCGCGACCTCGGCCTTTGTCCGGTTGTGCTCGAATGGAGAGTGGGCGAGCTTGCGGTCGGCGCTCCGCCTCACCGGTACATGATGCCCTTAGCGCCGGGCCAGACAACTTGGTAGCCGAACTCGACGATCTGTTCCTGATCGGGGTCGAGTTTCAGATCCCACGACAGCACGCCGCGCTTGTCGTCGACGTCTGTTTTGGTCGGCTGGGGCTTGGCGTTGAGCGTCACCTTGATGTCTTGCTGTTGTGACACGGGGAGCGCGTCCGTCACTGTGAGGGCTATCGCACGCTCGTGCAGGTTCTTGATCGTGATCTTGTAGTTGCGGGTGTCGGTTTTCGACGACGAAATGAGGCCTTTTTCGCCGCGCTTTTCTTCGGCAATCGCGTGCTTCACGCGGACCGCATCATCGGCTCCAAAACCCAGCTCATGCTCTTCGCCGGGCGCAAGCAGCGGCAGGCGGCCGGTGCCGACGAACGTGCCGTCGCGGAACAGGGAGACGGCACCGGGCAGGAGCGCGGTGGCGGTTTTGGGCGCCGTCAGCTTGGCGTAGAGGTAGGCCTTCGCGTCGAGGCGCGGGGCTGTGCGGATCACGAGCTGGGGTTCGATCGCCTCTTCGGTGAGCTGGACGCGCTTCGGCTCGCCCGTGGGTGCGACCGTGACGCGGCCGGGCACGCCGTAAACTGCCTGGAACGGGGCCTGGATGACGTCGGCGTTCTTGGCCTTGGCTTCCAGCATGAGCGGGGGTTCGGCCATCGCCATTCCGTCTGCCCTGTCGGCGTCGGCGATGTCGCCCATGGGCTTGGCCGATTTCAACATCGAGCGTGACATAACCTGCGGGGCGGCTGCGGCCACAGGCGCAGGCTGCGGCGCGTCGGGGACGTAATCGACAATGAGGGTGCGGACGTCGGGGGCGGAGGCCCCAACGCTCGGGCGCGTCGTCGACAACTGGAGGGCGACGTTGGTCCAGGCCTCGCCGGTTGATTGCGTAATGGACGCGCGCCGCGTCAGATCGAGCTTAGGCGCGGTCGCCTTGTTGCCGGTCGCGAGGCGGGCGTCATAGAACGCCTGCCAGGAGGCGGACGGCACCTGATAGCGCACGGTGAGATCGGCTTCGAGGTCGCTTGCGGCCGTCACGAAGACGGCGACTTCGGTCCGCTCCTGGGGGGCTGGCGCTAAGCTTGCGAGCTTGCCTTCGAGATCGCGGAGCTTTCGGTCGGTTTCGCGGATTTTCAGCTGGCCTTCGAGCTCGATGCGCTTGGCGTCGCCATATCCTGAACCGATCGTTGAGAGGATGGATTTCCAATCGATGTTGGCGGGGGCAGCTCCCCCCGGACCTGGTGCGACGGTTGGGAGTTCGGCGAGATTGGTCAGGAGCGTGCGCTGCGTTTCGGCGGCCTGGACCTGGCCCTCAAACAAAGCACGGGTGTCGCGCAGCGCTTCGATCTGGTCTTCGAGCTTTTGGCGTTCGGCGAGCGTGATGGCTGGATCAGATTTGGGAACCGAGAGGCGGCGGGTATCGACGGAGCCGATTTCCAGCTTGCCAGCCGATTTGCCTTCGACGCGGATGGAACTCGCGATCGCTTGGGCGGGGAGGTCGGTGAACAGGATGCGCTGTTCGCCGATCGCGAGCTTGATCTTTGATTTGCGCGTGATCTCGGCACCTGCTGGAAACACGGTGACCGCGTCGATGGCAGAGGTTGCCGTCACGTCGGCGGCGAAGGAGGTGCTGCCCCCGCCAAGGCCGATGGCTGAGAATACGATGGCCGTCGAAAGACGCATTTGCAAACCTCTGAGATAAAATGTGAGACCCGTGCCGACGTAGCAATGGGCGGAACACGCACAAATTATGGCGCAACCGGGAAACGGGCGGCAAGCGGCAGCAGCTCGCGATAACGGGGCCGACCGGCGGGCTTGAGGTTCGCAGGCCTCAGGTCCGGGGCCGCAGGCCCACGAGCTTCCAGTCAAAGCCTGTGAACGCAATGTCGGCCGTCACGTCGGGGAGCGTTGCGGCGGCGTCTTTAGCAACGCCGACCGAGAATGCCAGCGGCCCGGAGACGGCGAAGGTCTTGACGTTGGCGAGCGAGACCGAGCGTTTGGGGCTAACGGAGACGGCCGGCGCAGTCGATGCGGGCGGCGCGGTTGGCGTTGGCTGTGCGCTGCCGCGTAACAGGCCGCCGATGGCCTGGGCTGGATCGACGCCTGTGGCTTTACCGATGCTGCCGATGAGATCGCCGACGCCACCCGCGCCGGGTTTGGCTGCGCCGCCCAAAAAGTTGCCGAGGCTTGCGCCCCCCATCTTCTCAGCGATGATTTGGGTCAACGTTGTTTTGTAATCGCCGCCCTCACGGTTAAGGCGCAGCACCGTTTCTGGGGTTACGACATCGACGAGGAGTTTGTCGACCGCTGCAGGAAGTAGCTGCGTTTTTAGCTGCTGCAAGAGCGCTCCATTGGCACCACCGCCGGCACCACCGCCAAGACCACCGCCCTGCTGGATCGCGGCGGTCGCAGCCTTATCGGCCTCGGCGGTCACGGCGGGCTTGAGGCTCTCGCGTAAGAGGTCGAAATCAATTTTGGAGGCGAGCAATGGGGCATTGTTGGTGTCGAGCGCAGATTTGATCTGGACGCCGGTATAGGCAGGCCAAGCCACGTAGAAACCCAACAGACATAGAACTGCGAGCGCCAAAATCTTACCCATCGGCTTCAATCTCCCCTCAAACATTCATCGCGCCAGCATCCAAACATTAAGCACGCCTGCATGGCAAAACCTTTACGGTTGAGGCGGATGCTGAGTGAGACGACGCTGACACATTTCCAGACGGTGGTGGCCGCACCATGGCCTCGCGGGACCGGGCGGGGGTGATTCGCTCCGTGGGGCCCTACCAAGGGCGAAAGCGTCAACTCAACGTGACACAATAGGCACGCGGCCCCTGCCAGCGGAACTTAAGTGAAGGCGACAAATACTTCTGCTGGCGCGACGAATACGCACATGCCACACTGTCGCAGATTCGAAACACTGCCGTCGCTGCATGACACATTCAGGCCTTGACCGCACAACGCCGTGATGGTGCACTGCAGTAATCGATCGTTGACTTCGCGGACAAAACGCTCCGGCGGAAAGGGACTAAAGCTTGAATTACTTCGGATACGAAATGGCGCACGCCTTCATCTCACCCATGAGGTGGTGGTCGACGACGGCGCGAATGACGCTCGATAATCCGTTCAGTCCCCTCTCGATGAACCCCTTCGCCAAGAGCGCGTCAGCAGCCCTCGAGGTGTT
>JBBRKD010000352.1:0-3325 GCA_038218255.1 Hyphomicrobiales bacterium
GGCCTGTCGATCGCAACTGTTCAGCCAGCCCAAGCCGGTGGCCGCAATGTCGGTGTCGGCATCGCCGCTGGCATCATCGGCCTTGGCATTCTGGGTGCCTACGCTCATGCCCGTGACCGCGACGGCTACCGGGATGGCTACCGCGCCAGCGGCGGCTGCTACAAAGGCGCCGAGCGCTGCAGCTGGAGCGACCGTCATTGCTTCGAGAACCGCTATGGCGACACAGTCTGCCGCGGCGGCGTCTATCGTTGCTATCGGCCCACAGTCTGCGATTGAGCCATCGCGACAGGCTTGATCGAATTTGACCAGTTGAGCGGACAGGACGGGTGGTGCGATGAGATCGTGCCGCCCGTTTCTGTGATCGTCGGCTTACTTTCCCCTCCGCCGCATTGCGGCGAGATGCAGCGCAACGGCTGCCGCATTCGACACGTTCAGGCTGTCGATGGGTCCCCCGGTTGAGATTTTCACCAGCCGGTCTGAACTTTCGCGCGTCAGCGGCCTCAAACCTTTGCCCTCGGCGCCGAGCACGATCGCAACTGCGCCCGTGAGTGGCTCATCTTCAAGCAGGCTGTCGGCCTCGCTATCAAGCCCCAGGATCGTGAAGCCACTGTCGCGCAAATCCGAAAGCGTGCGTGCCAGATTGGCAGCCAGCACTACCGGCACCACTTCGAGCGCGCCGGATGCAGCCTTTGCAAGCGTCCCGTTTAGTGGCGGGCTGTGCCGACGGTGCAAGACAACACCGCTCGCCCCAAACACGGCCGCCGATCTCAAAACTGCGCCGACATTATGGGGATCGGTGACGTGGTCGAGGATGACAATCGGCCCGCCGCCCGATGCCGCCCGTTCGGCAATCTCGGTGAGTTCGGGTTCGTTGAGAAATGTTGTCTCAAGCATCACCCCCTGATGCACCGTCTCAGGGCCGAGCAGCCGGTCGAGATCACGCGGGCTCGCGCGTTCAGGCATCAGGCCGCGACGGGCTAGAACGTCGGTGAGCTTGGTTTGCGCGTTCTCCGTCATCATCAAGCGCTTGATGACGCGGGCCTCGTTCGCAAGCGCTGCCTCCACCGCATGCATGCCAAAGAGGCGGACGGTCTCCTCGTCGACGGGCTGTTTGTACTGCGCATATTCAGCCGCAGTCCGGCGCTTTTGTTCATACGTTTTGGACATGGGACGAGCCTAGGATTGACGGCATCAGCGAGGGCGTGAGCGCGCGTGTGGAGGCTCGCTTTAGCGCGGTTCTTTTCCAATTGACACCGCCGTGCGTGCTCACCATAAAGCCCGCTCGCACCGCGCACGCCAAGCGCGGGCGTTTTTGTTTGGGCCGTCCGCAATCGACCGTGGGGCGACCTTGACGTTGGGGGAATGTCCCGAGCGGCAAAGGGGGGGGACTGTAAATCCCCTGGCTATGCCTTCGTAGGTTCGAGTCCTACTTCCCCCACCAATCTCCCCTCCCCTCACACGCGGATTTCGTGTATTGTATAGGGTGCGCGGGTGTAGCTCAATGGTAGAGCAGCAGCCTTCCAAGCTGAATACGAGGGTTCGATTCCCTCTACCCGCTCCAAGCCCTCCGGCAATTCAGCTGCCACTAACTATTCGTGCTGGGAACGGGCAAGGCCTTGCGCGACGCATGGGGGTGCGTGCTGGGCAGTGCAGTCATCTTCTCGGTGATCACCTCGTTTTCCGCGCCACAAAGATACGCTGCAATTTTTGAATAGAGGTCATCCGTACCAGGGTCGTGGGCTGAAATTTCAACCCAGCACCAGTCCTTGGTGCCCTCATCGTCGAGCGTGTGGGCTTCCACGTAGATCGCCTCGATCGACCACCCTCCAGGCGTCGCGTGATCAACTACGAGGTAAGCTTCGACATTGATTGCGACCGCCACGCCACAGGCCCAGCCATCGCGCAGCGGATGCACAGCGCTTTGATCGACATAGACCGCTCGATACTTCATGGGTGCACACTCCTGTCTGCCGGGGCACATCGAAGAGCTGCATTTGCCACGACGAGCCGACTGCGGCAGTCGGAGAGGTAGTCGGATATGACGAGGCATGAGCCTACCGCAGGCTGGACAAGATGCAAAAACACGGACCTTTTTGCGGCGCGGCAGCAGGTGCGCTCAAAACCGTTATAGCAACCAGAGAAGATGTTTAGCCCCGTCAGAAGTTTCAGCGGTTCGCCAGTGCCCGATTGCATTTCACCCCATCGCCATGTCTTCCAGACGTGCTAGTAGTCCTGCATCGGGGCATTTTTAGAAGTCTGGGGTCCATCTGGATGCTTGTAGTGACGACCAATGACCTCGCCGGATACCGGATTGTTCGCCATATCGGCATCGTCCGCGGCTTGACCGTCCGTTCGCGTAGTGTCGTCGGTAACATTGGGGCCGCGTTCCAAATATTTTTCGGCGGTAACATCACAGTGTATCAAAAACTTGCCGAGCAGACCCGGCTAGAAGCCTACGATCTCTTGGTCGCTGACGCCCAGCGTCTCGGAGCCAACGCGATCATCGCCATGCGGTATGATGCCAACGAAATCGCCGCTGCCGTGACCGAAGTACTGGCCTACGGCACGGCCGTCGTGGTCGAAGAGGTCCGTTGATGACGGGACCCGCGTGCGGGCTCGGTAGGACAGCCACGCGGCAGGGTCTTTTGTCGCGATTGTCTCAAGATTGGCGCGTGACAAGCCTTGCGTTTTGAGCTAGGCACCACAACTCTATTCAAACCGTCGGGTTTTTCGGGCGCGCAAGGTGATCTCACCGGCAGCGCTGGGTGCTGGGGCGGGATCGCAGGTCGTAGGGGTTTAGCTCAGCTGGTAGAGCGTCGGTCTCCAAAACCGAAGGTCGTGGGTTCGATCCCCCCAGCCCCTGCCAAGAAGTCGAGAGTGGGCGCGCGGTGCAGCGATGCACGGCATGCGCCCCCTTCGCGTTGTTTGCGGCGCTTTGCCGCGCATGTAGTGAGGATGACGGTCAGATGGCGCGATATAACCCGATCGAATTCATCAATGAGGTGCGCCACGAAGTTAGCAAAGTCACTTGGCCGACAGGGCGCGAGGTTTGGATCACGACGGTGCTCGTAGGCCTGATGGTGGTCGCGGCTTCAATCTTTTTTCTCGTCGCCGATCAGATCCTCGGCACATTTGTCAAATTGCTCCTGAGCTTGGGCAAGTAGGTCTCCAGTAAGTAGCTCACCCGTGAGCCGCCTGCGGCACTCAGATTGAGTTGCCAGCGGCGGTGGATGACACGATAGAGCGCGCAGCTTCAGCGCGACACGAAAGACTCAGGTCGATGGCAAAGCGCTGGTACATTATTCACGCCTATACGAACTTCGAG
>JBBRKD010000353.1:0-3313 GCA_038218255.1 Hyphomicrobiales bacterium
AAATACGCAGCCTCCTGCCCCAGCAGCTCATCATGTGTTTTCAGCAGGACGTCGAAATCGCGATCGCCATCGGTGACCTTGAGCCAATCGGTCAACCAAGCGATGGACGGCAGATAGAACGATTGGATATAGCCATCCATCTGTTCGGCGAGACTGCGGCCGCGAAACGCGTCGGAGAACGGGAGAGCAGCTTGGCTGATGCGCTCGACGTCGCCCAAATTTGCCGCATACGGCGTGCGAAAATGACACCAGCTGCTGAGCGCCGCGCGCGGGTCGCGGACATGGAGCACGATTTTTCGAACGCCACTCTGTTTGAGCACCGCGAGATTTTCAGCGTCCGGCTGCATATGTGAGGCACTGACCATGCCCCCAGCCATGAAGTCGGCAGCCATCGCTTCCCACACGATGTTCTTGGGGAACGTCGGCGTAACGAGGACGCCGGAATGATCATAGCCCAGCGTCTGGCTGAGCGAATGTGAAATAAAGACGGTGCCGCTCTTGGGCAGCGTCACCAAAAATATGCTTGGCTTTCCAACAAGATCGGTGCGCACGGCCTCCCGGATCACGGGAGCTGCGACGGACCGCAGATAGTTATAGCGCGGCGCTATGGTCTCGTAGGCGTTTTTGTAGCCCTCGCGCTCCGACCGCATCGTGCCGAATTCGCCGTTGATCTGCTCGTAGGCTGCCCGATACCCGTCGCGTTCCTGGCGCAGTTGCTCCACGTCATCGTCTTGGGTCATGTCGAACGTCATCTCCCTGGACCACCAAGTCAGCTCCGCGATGCTAGACCTCGCTGACGCCCGTGCAAGAGGTCGAACCCATGTGTCCTGTCAGGCATTACGGCCCCCGATCTTCCAACCAGCGCACGGTTTCTGCAATCACCACCGCATAAATCCCAAGGATGAACCCGGTCAGCATGTTGACGCTCGTGAACACCCCGATGACGAGGGCCGCCTGTTCGCCGAGCACGCCGGTCATCAGCGCGAGGAACAGCTCATCGAACTTTTGCTTCAGCGCAAACAGCATTTCGCTGCCCTGGGCGATGCTGGGCTTTGCCGCAAGATTGAATAGCAAATCCCACGCGACCTTGCCTGTAGTCGGGATCGGCAGGAAGGCGAGCGCAACCGAAAACAAAAGCCCGAGCGGCGCCGCAATCCGGAAATAACCCCAACGCCCCGGCGTGATACCGAAACGGTTCGCGAGAAACCGCAGCAGGCTTGACCCGGCAAACAGGCATCCGGCAAAAATAACCGCGACCCAGTACAGCCGCCCCTGGTCGGTGCCCGAAAACGTCAGCAACGCGACGAGGGCTGCCAACACCGCCTTAAACACCGCTTCGCTCACAGCAACGAGCCCGGTGAAGAACCCGCCGCGCGGCACGTTGCGTTCAAAATAAAAGTTCAGCTCGTTCTTGAGCCGGGCATATTCGAGCCGCGACCCGAGCCACAGCGCCAACACGAACGTAGCTCCCGCAAAGATCAGCGGTTCCTTAAATCCCAACGCAGCGATGCCTAAGATCGCCGCCAACTCAAGACCCAAGATCAAAAGATTGACGAAGATGCGCACGATGAACATGGTTTCAGCCGTCCCCTCATCGCTCAGCGTGCGAGTGCCTCAGCGCTCCACCGCCGATGCGACACCCTCCTCACCGCTCGACGGCGTCTACACTACCGCAATGGCTCTGGCATGACCAAGAAATCCCTCACCGACCTACTCGACGTCATGGCGGCCCTTCGCACGCCCGTCACCGGCTGCTCGTGGGATCTCGCCCAGACGTTTGAAACCATCGCGCCTTACACCGTTGAAGAGGCCTACGAGGTCGCAGACGCCATCCAACGCGCCGACATGCCCGACCTGCGCGACGAACTCGGCGATCTCCTGCTCCAGGTGGTCTATCACGCGCGCATCGCGCAGGAAGCTGGCCACTTCGCGTTCGCCGACGTGGCGGATGCGATCACGCGCAAAATGATCCGCCGCCATCCCCACGTCTTCGGCTCCGCCAGCGAGCGCGCGCTGGGCGCCGCCCCTGATTTCTGGAACCGCATCAAGTCAGAGGAACGCGCGGCCAAAGCCGCCGAGCGTGCCGCGCAGCGTCTTCCATCGGAGGCACCCCAGTCCAATACCGCCCCTGCCGATCCCGCCCCGTCCCTCCTCGCCGATGTCCCCGTGGGGCTCCCAGGCCTGACCCGCGCCCTCAAGTTGCAGGACAAAGCCGCCGGCGTCGGTTTCGATTGGCCAAGCCTCGGCCCGGTGTTCGCAAAGGTCCGCGAGGAAATCACCGAACTTGAAGACGCCGTTGCGTCGGGTGCCCATGACCACATCGAAGACGAATTCGGCGACCTGCTGTTCGTGATGGCCAACGTCGCCCGCCATCTGCAGCTCGACCCTGAGGCGGCGCTCCGCCGCGCGAACGCAAAATTCACCCGCCGCTTCGCCCACATCGAGCAGCAGCTTGCAGCCGACGGCCGAAGCCCAGCGCAATCCAATCTCGACGAAATGGACGCGCTCTGGAACGACGCCAAAGCCGCCGAGCGCGCAGCTGAAACCTAGCCCCGCATCGCGACCCAGATCACTTCGCCGATCAGCACCGCCCCGAACGCGACCAACAACAGGCCAGCGTAGATATTGATCCCGCCGAGCCATTCGGGCTTGAGCCGGTGCCGCACCCGCCCGATGAACCGCGACAGCCAAATCCACCACGCGAGGCTGCCAACCATGACGGCCGCCACCATCGTCAGCGCGTCTGCCGTGTTGCGCACCTCGACGTACGCCGACACGATCCCGAAGATGCCAAACAGGCCGAGCACCGCGCCAGGGTTGGTGATCGTCAGGAAAAACGTCTTGGGAATATCCCAGGCATAATCGACCAGCGTCCCCGCGTCCCCCTCGGTCCCGTTTTCCAAGGTATCAGGCGGTGGCGCGCCGTAGAGCCTGATCCCAAAGACCATCAACGCCGCACCGCCGACGATCTGGATCAAAGCGCTGTTGGCTTTCACCGCGCCCGAGATCGCCCCAACGCCGAGGGCTGCAAACAGCGCGATCAGCCCGTCGCCGAGCATCGCCCCGATGCCGGCTGCCATCCCGCCCCAAAACCCGCGCGCAATCGCCCGTTGGATGCACAGCACATTGACCGGTCCGACCGGAGCCGCCACAACGATGCCGATCATGATGCCGACCGGGATGACCAGGGGATTGGGAAAATAACTCATGGTCCCAACCGTCCAGCGCTTGGCGCAAAGCCGCTGGAGATCATGCCCTGATGACGGTTCGCCTCAACCAGCCCGGAGGCCGCAGCCAACGCGGCACTGCTCAT
>JBBRKD010000354.1:0-3311 GCA_038218255.1 Hyphomicrobiales bacterium
CGATGAGCCTTCTCATCGGGCTTAACCTCTGCGAGCCATTCGGCGATTCCAGTATCATGGGCGGCTGCGGCAACGATCGGCGCGCGATCACCTGACAGCAGTTGGACGGCGTATCCTGCGCGCTGCAGTCTGGCGACGGTCTCTGCCGCGTCGGGCCGCAATGGATCAGCAAAGCGCAAGGCAAGGGGTGCGGCGTCTCCATCGCGTAACCAGAGGGCGGGTTGATCCAATGTGTCGACGACCGCGCAAAAAGCTGCCGACCCGAGCTTAATCTCCTGCCCATCGATGATCGACCGAACGCCGGCGCCCGGCACTTCTTCAACGCTAGAGGCGGGTTTGATTGCGAGGCCACGCGCGCGCGCTGCTCGCACAATGGCCTTCGAATAGGGATGAAGACTCGCGGAGGCGAGAGAGGCCGCCTTGGTGAGCGCCACGTCGCTGACGACGGCACCAGCCACCAGCTGTGGTTCACCGCGCGTCAACGTACCGGTCTTGTCGAACACGATGGTGTCGACGTCCGCGAGACGCTCCAGGCCGTCGGGCGCTTTGACCACAATGCCACGCTTGAACAGGCGCCCAATGGCGGCCACCTGGACGGCTGGAACCGCAAGTGCGAGGGCGCAAGGACATGTGATGATCAAGACGGCAATGGCAGCGGTTAAAGCCTTTTCCCAACCTGCTCCCGCATACATCCAGCCAAGAAACGTCGCGAGCCCAAGGATGTGGACAGCCGGTGCGTAGAGTTGCGCGGCGCGGTCGGCTAGACGGACATAGCGTCCGCGCGCTTGCTCGGCAGTTTGCATGAGACGGGTGATTTCGGCGAGCAGCGTGTTGTTTTCGCTCGCCGTCGCGACCGCCTCAATGGACCCCGATAAATTGATCGTGCCGCAATATAGCGGATCGCCAACGATCACCTTGCGCGGATGTGTTTCGCCGGTGATCAGGCTTTCATCGATGTCGGCTGCACCGCGCGTGAGGCGGGCATCCACAGGCACCCGTTCGCCTGCCGCTATGAGCAAGGCCGTCCCAGGGGTTACCAATCGCGTCGGTATGCGCTCCGACCGGCCGTCGGGGTGGATAATGGTCGTTGCAGGGCTGATGAGGCCGAGCAGGTTTTCGGCCGCACTTGTGGCCTGGCGGCGCATCCGTTGATCCAGAACGCGGCCGATCAACAAAAAGAACAACAGCGACACGGCGGCGTCGAAGTAGACCTGTTCGCTGCCGCGCATCACTTGGTACAAGCTCATGCCGGTCGCTAGCAGCACGCCGAGTGAGATCGGGACGTCCATGTTGATGCGGCGGGTCGTGAGTGCTGCTCTGGCGGAGGCGAAAAACGGCATTCCGGAATAGGCAACGGTGGGCACGGCGATGACCGCCGACAAGCAAAGGAGCATCGTTTGCAGCGACGCATCCATCTCGCCAGCGTGTCCTGCCCAGACGGCGACCGACAGCAGCATGATGTTGGCCGACGCGAAGCCCGCCACGGCGAGTCGACGTAAAAGATTGCGATCGCTTGGATCGGCAGCGGGATCGTCGTGCGGCAATTCCCGGCTACTGTAACCGGCTGCCTGCAAGGCTTCGATGAGCGGCTCCGTCGTGGCGGGTGGCTGATTGACCGTGACGACAACGCTGACGCGCCCCGTCGACAGGTTGGCGCGGGCTGCGATGACACCCGGCACGGCGAGCAACGCGGTCTCGACTTTGCGCATGCAGCCGCCACAGTGCATGTTCTCAACGATGAGAGTGACTGAGCGCGTGGGTCCAGGCGGTCTCGCCTCAATCGTTGTCACCGGGCGTACAGCAGGCCGGTCCTGCCTGGGGTTCAAATTGACCGACACGAGTTTCAGAGCCGGTTTGGAAACTGGTTTCAAGGCTTGAGCCACAGCCGCCTCCTCAATTGAAAGACAGGGTCGGCGGAGGCTGAGCTAGTGCGCGCTGCAATCGTTGCGACCCAGCTCCCGGCATCCAGCGCCGCGCCTTGTGTTTCATAGCGGCCCGGCTGAGTTTCGTTGAATATCATGGCTCTGTCCGCGATTTCCGTCGACGGCCGGCCCAGCGTTCCCGTCACGACGAGACCTGTCACAGGGAGTCCGCCCGCAGCGGTCAGATCGAGGCGGGCGTGACCGTCACGACCGGCATCGAGTGCAGCCGTCCAGCCAAGAGCGCTCTGCCGTTGGTCAGCGGCGATCCGGCGATTGTAGGTGAGGCCCTTACGGTAAGGTTCCTGTGCGACGACACCGGTATAGGTCTGGATGGCAGCCGTCGCGAAGTAGGCGTTAACGGCAAACACGACGCCGAAGAACGAGAGCAATATGATCAGTACGTTTCGGCCCGATAACTCGCGATCTGATACCGTTGGCGTCATGGCCGTTGTCCTTGTGCTGTCTGGAACTGGGTTCGCCGCGAGCTCGACATCCCGTTTTCGACATCGCGTAAGATCAGCGAAAACGGCGTTGACGTCGCATTCAACTTGGCAACATCTCTGGCTGGAACACTCACCAGAACCCGCACTTCGCGCAGATCGTCGGTCGGCACGCGGACGCGTCTGCTCTCACTGGCGTCGACGCCGACGATGGCGATGGAAGCTCCCGGCAACCCTTCTGTCTCGATCATGAGCGTGCGCGGCTCAGTGCGTTTGTTGAGCAGCTTGACCGTATAGGCATTGCGCACGCTGCCGTCCGACAGCTGAACGAACGGCGGATTGCGGTCATGGAGGACGTTGATTTCCAGCAGCGTCCGATTGAACCATGCAGCAAGCATGACCACGCTCACCAGCGCCAAGGCGCCCGCATAGAGCAGCGTCCGTGGCCTGATCGGGCGGAACGGCTCATGCGCCCCCGCAGCGCCGGCCTCCTGCTTGGCGACCGTGTTGTAGGCAATCAGATGGAGCGGTCGGCCAACCTTGGCCATGATGTCGTTGCAGGCATCGATGCAGAGTGCACACTGGATACATTCGAGTTGGGATCCATTGCGGATGTCGATCCCGGTCGGGCAGACCGCCACACAGGCCTTGCAGTCGATACAATCGCCGCGTCCGTCCCAGCTGTCGTTCTTCTTGTGGGGGCCGCGCGGTTCGCCACGTTCGGGACGGTAGCCGATGAGCAGCGTATGACGGTCAGTCATTGCGCCCTGGATGCGCGGCCATGGACACATGTAGATGCAGACCTGCTCGCGCGCGAGACCGCCAAGCACGTAGGTTGTCAACGTGAACAGGCCGAGAAAAAAATACGCAGCCTCCGGCGCGCTTAAACGGACAAACTCCCCGGCAAGCGTCGGGGCATCGCGGAAGTAGAAGACGAACGCGCCACCGG
>JBBRKD010000355.1:0-3306 GCA_038218255.1 Hyphomicrobiales bacterium
GGCGCATCCACGCTGGTCGTGTCCTTGGGGTCATGGCCCGCCATCGATTTGAGCATGATGGCGGCGTCCCGCACCGTCTTGGTGATTGGCCCTGCCTGATCGAGTGAGGACGCAAATGCCACGATCCCCCAACGCGAGCAGCGGCCATAGGTCGGCTTGATGCCGACGGTGGCTGTGAGTTCTGCCGGTTGGAGGATTGACCCGCCGGTATCGGTTGCGGTGGCGGCAAGACACAGCGAACCCGAAACAGCCGCCGACGACCCACCCGATGAGCCTCCCGGCACGAGCTTGTCGGTACTCGGCTTCCCGTCGCGCCCCGTGCGCCGCCAGGGATTGACCACGGTGCCGAATGCGCTCGTTTCGTTGGATGACCCCATGGCGAACTCGTCGTTATTGAGCTTGCCGAGCATCACAGCGCCTGCGTTCCACAGGTTCGCACCGACGGTTGATTCATACGTCGGCTTGAAATCCCCGAGGATCTTTGAGCAGGCGGTGGTTCGGATACCCGTCGTGCAGAACAGATCCTTATTGCCAAGCGGCAGGCCTTCGAGCGGCCGCGCAGAACCAGCTGCAAGCCGTGTGTCGCTCTCTTTGGCTTGAGCCAGCGCGTGCTCTGCCGTCACCAGAACGTAGGCGTTGAGCGCGCCGTTACCGGCCTCGATTGCGGCCAGATGGGCCTTCGTGAGCTCGGTTGCCGTGAAGGTTTTCTTGGCAAGCCCGTCGCGGGCTTCGGACAGGGTCAGTTTGGTCAGGTCGGTCACGGCATCTTCCACTAGAATTCAGGGTCGTTGAATGGGCAGGCCGGGCAAACACCCAGCCTCACTCCACAACCTTCGGCACAACGAAGAACCGGTCTTCGGTCAGCGGCGCGTTCGCCGTCACCGCTTCGCCGATCTCGCCGTCGGTCACCACGTCGGCGCGCTGCTTCATGTCCTGGGCCACGACCCGGGTCATCGGCTCGACACCGCTCGTGTCAACTTCGTCGAGTTGCTTGACCCAGTCGAGAATGCCCGACAGCTCTTTTTCGAGGCCGACGGCTTCAGCGTCCGTGACCTTAATGCGAGCCAAGCGCGCGATACGCCGGACGGTCGCGGCATCGACCTGCATGAGTTCCTCGCTTTAGAGTAGAGATTGCACCAAGAGCGCTCTCTTAACGGCGCGGTTCCCCCACTGCAACAAGGCCCTGCCACGCGATGTCTGATCCAGCGCCTCCGCCGCCCGCCCCACGTCAGACGCTGAGCGGCTTCACGACCTCTAACGTCGACGACTTCGCAGCCAGCCTTGCCCCCTCGACGCGGCTGATCGGCATCGATCCGGGCACGACGACGCTTGGGCTCGCCCTCTCGGATGTCTCGCGCATGATCGCCTCGCCGCTCGAAACGATTGCGCGGACCAAATTCAAAGCGGACGCCGCGCGTTTGCTTGATCTCGTGTCGCAGCATGCCGTCTGCGGACTGGTCCTCGGCTTTCCGGCAAACATGGACGGCTCGGAAGGCCCCCGCTGCCAAGCAACCCGCGCACTCGCCCGCAACCTGAATGGCCTCACCCCCATTCCCATCCTCCTGTGGGATGAACGGCTGACAACGGCGGCTGCTGAACGCATGCTGATCGCAGCCGACACCTCGCGCAAACGGCGCGCCGAGGTGATCGATAAACTCGCCGCCACCCTTATCCTCCAGGGCGCGCTCGACCGGTTAAGACAAGCCCGGTTCTAACGCTGTCGGTTCAGACAAAGGACGGCCATCCTCGCGGCCGCGCAATATAATTTGCAAACAAGACTGCTCTCTGACAAATCCAAGCGCAGCTCCCTGGCGTTTGCGTTAACATCTAGGGTCTGGGCTTCAAGGTCCGCGGGCTGTCTTCGCAGTATTGAGGCCACGTTCCCCAAACGATCACCTGCCATTTGTCGTCGGCGCGACAGGGACTTGGACGCGTTGGGAACACCATAAGACCGCTAACCAACAGTTAGACGAGGTTATTATGTTGATGTCGAAATCAGACGCCGAAAGCGTGACGCCCCCGGCACCGGTGGCGTCGTCAGCTGTACATCTCCTCCACCGTGCGGGCCAGTGCGCCGATGAAATGTTCTCGCTCAGCCTGACGGCAGGGTCCATGACCCCACGGCAGTTCGCCGTGTTGAAGGCCGTCGAAGCCAGCGTCGAACCGAGCCAAACGACGCTCGTCGAGATGACGGGGATCGACCGCTCAACGGTCGCCGACATCGTTCGTCGTCTGGTGGAACGTGGTCTGGTGCAGCGTCGCCGCACGCGCCGCGACGCCCGGATGTACGCGCTCCGACTCACCGCCAAGGGTCATACCGCGCTCCGCAATGCCGAGCCAGCGGCCCAGACTACGGATGAAAAGCTTCTGGCAGCGCTCGGACCGGCCGAGCGTCTCGCCTTTATAGACGCCTTGGCGCTGATCGTGAAGACGATCGGGCCGATCAGCTCGGCGCGCGTCACCCGTTGAGTGTTTTGCTCGTCGTTCGTTGACGTCCATTATCGGCTCGATCTGCTGGGTTGCAGATCGGGCCGATGTCACTTATAGCCACTGTTTTAATGGCAGCGACCCTCCAAACTTTGTCCCAAGGCCCTGTGCCCGGCTTCAGCCGACGGCACCTGTTGACGTGCGAAGGTTTGACGGCCACCGAAATCAGCTGGCTGCTCGATCTTGCTGACACGGCGGCCGATCTCAATCGCCGGTCAAACCCCAAAAGCGAATTGCTGGCCGGCCGCACGCTGATCAACCTGTTCTTTGAAGCTTCGACGCGGACGCAATCGTCCTTCGAGCTTGCAGGCAAGCGTCTGGGCGCGGACGTCATGAACATGAACGTCTCTGCCTCATCCGTGCAGAAGGGCGAGACGCTCGTCGATACGGCCATGACGCTGAACGCCATGCGGCCCGACATCATCGTCGTGCGCCATCATGCGGCGGGTGCGGTGGAACTCCTCTCGCAGAAAGTCGATTGCTCGGTCATCAACGCGGGCGATGGCGCGCATCAGCATCCAACCCAAGCCTTGCTCGACGCCCTGACCATTCGCCGAGCCAAAGGCCGCATTGCCGGTCTCGTCGTTGCGATCTGCGGCGATATTCTCCATTCGCGCGTGGCGCGCTCCAACATCAACGTCTTGAATGCGCTGGGCGCGCGGGTTCGCATCATTGCGCCATCGACGCTGCTTCCACCAACGGCAGCACGGTTTGGGGCCGAAGTGTTCACCGACATGTGGGCAGGGCTTGAGGGCGCCGATATCGTCATGATGCTGCGGCTGCAAAACGAGCGAATGCAGGGCAGCTACATCCCCTCCA
>JBBRKD010000356.1:0-3304 GCA_038218255.1 Hyphomicrobiales bacterium
AACGGGGGGAGCGGTCTTAACATTTTGCTGCGGCGCACACGTTGAAGGATTGATGACACGACATATGAGATTTTCTCATGTCGGTCATGAGATATCATCGTTTGTAGACCAGAACCAGCAGGCACATATGGACTGTCAGACGGGGCTCGATGTTGAGCCTAACTAATCGTTAACGTAGCGGGGACACCCCGCATCGCGGCCGTCGCGACCTTTGGAGATTGCAATGCAACTGGCTCGAAATGCCATGTCCGCGTCCACCCTTTCGACGTCACGTGGCGAACGTGGCGGTGTGCTGACACGAGTCAAAAATGCCTGGACGCACCATGTGGAGAAAACGGCCTGCCGTGATGAGCAGCGCGCAACGATCGCAGCGCTGGCCGAACTCGACGACGCTGCCTTGGCCGACATTGGCCTGCACCGCAGCCAAATCTGGTCGATTGCGGCTTCGCTCGACGAGCGCCCCGGTGCTGCCAAGCGCTAACTGCGGACGAAATCGCCTGATTGCCTTGACGGCCGGAGTTCAACTCCGGCCGTTTCTTTATGCCGCTTCTTATGCCGCGTCGGGGTCTTTGACCGGCTCTCGCGCCAAGGGATGGTGGTCGTGGACGAGCTTGCGCAAGCGCTCTTCGAGCACGTGCGTATAGATTTCCGTTGTTGAAATATCGGCGTGCCCGAGCAGTTGCTGCACAGCCCGCAAGTCGGCCCCGCGGTCGAGCAGATGGCTTGCGAAGGCATGCCGCAAGACGTGCGGTGACACGCGGTCGGGATCGATCGCAGCGTCTTCAGCCACGCCTTTCAAATCCTGTGCGAATCGCTGCCGGGTCAGGTGCCCTTGCGCACTCTTGGAGGGAAACAGCCACCGCGTGCGGATCATGGCTGACACGCCGTCGGCTGGATCGCTTCCCAATGCCAGATAGCGATCGAGTGCCGCCCGTGCTGAGGTGTTCAGCGGGACGAGACGCTCGCGCCCGCCCTTCCCCTTGATGGTCAAGACCCGCGCGTCGCCGTCGAGCACTTGGCGTGGCAGCGACACGAGTTCCGTGACGCGCATGCCGGTCGCATACAGCAGTTCGAGCAAGCAATAGAGCCGCACGGCCCGCACCCGGTCGCGTCCATGCGACGGCGCAATGCGCGCGCGCGCTGCTTCGATCAACCGGTCGACCTCGGCCGCTGACAGGGTGCGCGGTAACGCCCGCTCCTGGCGGGGGCCAGCGATGCCGTGCGTCGGGTCTTCGTCGATCAGGTCGTCGGCGACGAGGAACTTGTAATATTGGCGCAACGTTGACAGTTTTCGCGCGCGTGAGGCGGGTGCCAAGCCTGCTTCAGAGAGCGACCTGAGGTAGCCGGTGATGTCGCCTGGACGCGCTGTCAGGCCGTCGCGACCCGTCGCGCAAACCCAGATCTCGAAATCCGACAGGTCACGGGCATACGCGGCGAGCGTGTTCCGGGCGGCCCCCCGTTCGGCGGCCAGCATGTCGAGAAATTGCCTGCGGGTGCGCTGGGCATCGCCTGCGTTCGCTGTGGGCGCGCGATCAGTTGGTGACACTGCGCGGCCATTGGGCGAACAGGGCTTCCACGCTCAACCGCCGCGCGTCGGTATCAAGGCCCGCCCGCCGCAACGCCCGGATGCTATCGCCAAGTGCGATGATGTGGGCGCCTTCCGCCCCGTTCGTGCCCATCGCGCGCATGACCAGCAGAACGGTGCGACCGAATTCCTTTTTCTTTGAGGCGTCCTGAAGTTCTGTCAGCACGCCGGTTTCGGGCAGATGGCCCCCGGCGGGCTGCGGTGCCTTTCCGACGCTTTCCCATAGTGCGACTGGAACGTCGATATCGTTGGCGTCGAGCACGGTTGCCAAACGATGCAGGAGATCGGGAGGCAGGCGGCCGCGCCGCACAAGGTCTTCGACGGCTGAGAGATTGCGCCCGCGTTCGGCCTTTAAGGCTGGGTCGATCAGATCGATCAACGCCAGCCAGTGGCGCAAACCGCCATCGCCTGGCACGGCGCCGCCGAGCGCTGCCCACTGCCGGGCGCGGGCCACGTTGCCGCTCGCCAGCCCGATTTCAATCCCGGTTTCACCAAACCACCCGATCTCGGGCACCGGCTGAAGCGTGTCGGCTGCGGGCGCCAACATCTCCAGCGTCTGCAGATATAAGCCGGCGCGTTTGGCATCGTCGAGCAGGGCGCGCATCATGCGCACTTTCTTGAGCGGCGTCCGTTCACTATCGGCGGCCTTGAACAACGCCGCCCGGTGCATTGCTGCATCCGATTTGACTGCTGTCGCGGCGAGCAGTGCTTCAGGGGCCGACGCTGGGCCGAGTTCGCGATAGAGGGCGCCAAGGCTGGACGGGGGAAGCGCATTCACCCTCGCGGCAGCCTCTGCGGCCCCGAGCCTCAACGCTGGAGGCGCGGACGCGTCTTGAGCCAACGTGACGACGAGCGCTGGCTCGCCGCGCTCAATCACATCGCGCGCGTCGACGCCGCCTGCGAGCCCATAGGCGCGGTACTGCAGCAACGACACCGCCTTGAGACCTTTTGCAGGGCTCGTCTGCCCTGACGCGATGGCGTCTAAGGCTGCGATCCCGGTCGCGTCCGTGCTGCCGCTGTCGCGCGCGATTTCGGCTGCCAGGCCCGCCGCCGAGGCGTTGCCGCCGACAGCTGCGCAGTAACCGGTCAGCACAACGGATTCCGATTGCAGGCGCTTGGGCAAATCAGCCCGCCGCGCAATGGCAGCCTTGGCGGTCTCACAGCCGCGTTCGCCCTGGCCAAGGCCAACGTCGATGCGAGCCGCCATAATGCCGATGGCCGGGTTTTGGGCGGCCTTGGTATCGGCTTTCAGTTGGCTGGCGGCTTCGGCCACGAGCCCAGACCGGTAGAGCGCGTCAGCCTGGATGAGCGTGAAGGCGCTGTTGGTCTCCCCGCCGTTGGGCCCTGTGACCGCTGCCGTGATCAGCCGCCGCCACAAGCTCTGGATGGCTGGCGAGCGGGCTGGGATGTCGAGCTTGCCGATGAGGACATCAAGACCCGCGACATCGAGACCGCGCCAGCGTTCATAGGGCAAGCCTGATCCATCAGGCATGACGACGGGAGCAAGGTCGCCCCGTTCCACGCCGCGGCTGCGCTCGTCGACGGCTGGCGGCAGCGGGACCTGATCGACGGCCGCTGAGGGTGGGGCTAAGCGATCATCGATGCTCGCCATGGGCGGGCGCGGCGTATCGGCGGTCGGCTTACGGCGCGGGGCGGGAGACGTGTCGAGCTGACCGAACGGGTTCCAGCTGTCGTCAGCGAGCGCATGGGGCACTGGCG
>JBBRKD010000357.1:0-3277 GCA_038218255.1 Hyphomicrobiales bacterium
TCCGAGATGGTGGCGCCCGATTTCAGCAGCGCCTTGTTCATCGCCTGCTTGTCCTCGAGCGTCACGCCTTCGGCGGGAAGCGCCAGCAGCGCCGAGCCGCCGCCGGAGATGAGGCAGAGCACGAGATCGTCCTCGGTCAGCCCCTGCACCAGTTCGAAGATGCGTCGCGCCGCTTCGCGGCCGGCTTCGTCGGGGACGGGATGCGCGGCCTCGACCACTTCGAGGCGCTCCGTCGGCACGCGATAGCCGTAACGGGTGACGACGAGCCCTTCGAGCGGCCCGTCCCAAGCGTCCTCGAGGGCCTTGGCCATGGCGCCGGAGGCTTTGCCCGCGCCAATAATAACAGTGCGGCCCTTTGGCCGGGGCGGCAGATGGGCCGGCACGCAGAGCGACGGCAGGGCTGCGTCCACACCGGCCTGGAACATGGCTTTGAGAAGCGCTTCGGGCGTCATTTTTTTAGCTCAACCTCCCCCTCGAAACTGGCGCGATGAACCTGCACAGACGATTGCCAGAAGGCAAGCGAATGAATACGGTGCGCGTTCCTTTCGCGGGAAATTCGTGTGTGCCGGAGTGCCAATAAGCTGGGGAAGAACGACCAATGCCCGAGGGTTCGAACGACCAACACAAGAAGCCGAAATCCGACATCGAGATTAGCCAGGCGGCAACCATGCGGCCGATCCTCGATGTCGCCAAGGATAAGCTCGGCATCGAATCCGAGGACCTGATCCCCTACGGCCATTACAAGGCGAAGGTCTCGCTCGACTATATCGATAGTCTCAAGGACCAGCCCGACGGCAAGCTCATTCTCGTCACCGCGATCAACCCAACGCCAGCGGGTGAAGGTAAGACCACGACCACGGTCGGCCTCGGCGACGGCCTCAACCGCATCGGCAAGCGCGCCATGAGCTGTTTGCGCGAACCGAGCCTTGGGCCGTGCTTTGGCGTCAAGGGCGGGGCGGCTGGCGGCGGCTATGCCCAGGTTGTGCCGATGGAAGACATCAACCTCCATTTCACGGGCGATTTCCACGCAATCACGAGCGCGCACAATCTTCTGTCTGCGCTGCTCGACAATCACATCTACTGGGGCAACACGCTGGGCATCGACCAGCGCCGAATCCAATGGCGCCGCGTGATGGACATGAACGATCGCGCGCTGCGCTCCATCGTCAACTCGCTTGGTGGCACCGCCAATGGCTTCCCGCGGGAAGACGGGTTCGACATTACGGTCGCGTCCGAGATCATGGCGATCTTCTGCCTCGCGACCGATCTCAAGGACCTTGAAAAACGGATCGGCAACATCGTTGTGGCCTACACGCGCGACAAAAAGCCGATCTTTGCGCGCGACCTCAAGGGCGACGGCGCGATGACCGTGCTGTTGAAGGACGCGCTGTCGCCTAACCTCGTGCAGACGCTGGAAAACAACCCCGTGTTCATCCACGGCGGCCCGTTCGCCAACATCGCACATGGGTGCAACTCGGTGCTCGCAACGCAAACCGCGCTTAAGTTGTGCGATTACGTCGTCACGGAAGCGGGCTTTGGGGCTGACCTTGGCGCTGAGAAGTTCTTCAACATCAAATGCCGCAAGGCTGGCTTGAAGCCTGCCGCGACCGTGATCGTTGCGACCGTTCGCGCGCTCAAGATGCATGGCGGCGTGGCCAAAGACGATCTCAAGCACGAGAACGTGGCAGCAGTTGCGAAGGGCTGTGACAATCTCAAGCGCCACATCGAGAACATTGCAAAGTTTGGCGTGCCAGCCGTCGTCGCGATCAATCGCTTTATCACCGACACCGAAGCCGAAATCCAGGCGGTCATGACGGCTGCTGAAAGCATCGGCACGAAGGCGTTCCTTTGCACGCATTGGGCGGATGGCGGCAAGGGTACTGAAGCGCTCGCCCACCATGTGGTCGCAATCGCAGAAAGTGGGGCTGCCAACTTCAAGCCGCTGTATCCCGACGACATGACGCTGCGCGACAAGGTCAAGACGATCGCGACCGAAATCTACCGTGCGAGCGACATCTCGTGTGACAACTCGGTCGAGACGCAGTTCAAAGACCTGCAGGCGGCCGGTTACGGGCATCTTCCGGTGTGTATGGCCAAGACCCAGTATTCGTTCTCGACGGATGCCTCAAAGCGCGGTGCGCCCACCGGCCATATCGTTCCTGTCCGCGAGCTTCGCCTGTCGGCTGGCGCAGAGTTCGTTGTTGTCATCACCGGCGATGTCATGACGATGCCCGGCCTGCCGAAAGTCCCGTCCGCTGACGTCATCCGCCTCAACGATAAAGGCCAGATCGAAGGCCTGTTCTGAGCCTGCCCTCTCTGAGGGTAGTGTCGTCACTCGCTGATAACGCACGAAAACCCGGCGCACGGTGCGCCGGGTTCCATCTTCACCCCGCTGCGTTTGGGCCTGCTCAGGCCGACGCCGCCTTGAAGTTCGCTGCTGCCTTGTCCCAGTTGACCGTGTTCCACCACGCCTTGAGATAATCGCCGCGCTTGGCCTGGTGCTTCAGGTAGTAGGCGTGTTCCCACACGTCGACGCCGATCACGGGCATCGCGCCGAGGTCCATGTGCGGGGTATCCTGGTAGGGCGTGTTGAAGGCGACAAGCTTCTTGTCCTTGTTCACACCGAGCCAGGCCCAGCCCGACCCAAAGCGAGTCGCGCCAGCCTTGTTGACCTCTTCCATCATCTTGTCGACGCCGCCGAAGCTGCCGTCGATCGCCGATTTGAGATCGCCGGTCGGGGCTTTTGCGCCGCCAGGGGTCATCAGGTTCCAAAAGAACGTGTGATTGAAGTGACCGCCCATGCTGTTGCGGATCGGCATACGGATCGCATCGGGAACCGCGCTGAGATTGGTAATGATTTCAACCGGCGTCTTGGTCTTGAGGTCGGGATACTTTTCGACGAGGCCGTTGAGATTGTTGATGAAAGCTTGATGGTGGGCCGAGTGGTGGACCTTCATCGTCATGGTGTCGATATGCGGCTCCAGCGCGTCGTAGGCATAACCAAGGTCGGGCAACTTGAAGACTGCGGGGCCAGCTGCTGCGGGTGCGGCGGCTGGTGTTGCGGCTGGGGCTGCAGCTGGGCTCTGAGCTTGTGCGGCCGCGCGAAGAATAAACGGGCTGGCTATGGCTGCAGACGCTCCAGCGATAACCTTGAGACTTTGACGACGATCCATGTGACACCTGTGTTTTGTGAACGGGTCTGGCGCCTGTGGCACCCACAACACCAGACGTGGCGGCCCCACAAAGGTTTCACCGGCGAAACCGAAAACGGCGGTTC
>JBBRKD010000358.1:0-3273 GCA_038218255.1 Hyphomicrobiales bacterium
AAAAACCCGTTGCTGGGCTTCCTGCGCCGCCGCCTCAGAGTGACGCCTGAATTGCACCAGGAGAAATTCTTCGTCGCGCAACCAGATCCCGCGACCGGCAAAACCGTCACCTGGGTCACGCCCCTGTTCATCGCATTGATCCTGATCGAGTGCGTCGATCTGATCTTTGCCGTCGATAGCATTCCGGCGATCTTTGCGATTACCACCGATCCGTTCATCGTCTACACGAGCAATATCTTCGCAATCCTTGGCCTGCGGGCGCTGTACTTTGCGCTAGCAGCCGTCATCGACCGGTTCAAATACCTGAAGCAAGCCCTGGCGCTGGTGCTGATCTTCATCGGCTCGAAGCTCTTCATCTCCGACCTGATGGGCTGGGAGAAGTTCCCAGCGACCGTCTCGCTGTCCGTCACCCTCGGCTTGATTGCAGGCGGCGTGATCTACTCACTCTACATGACGCGGCCATCCATGACCGGAGGTCGGGCCCCAAGCTAAAGCCTGACCGCACCAAGATACACACACAGCGCGGCGGCGATGGCGATGACGGTGAGCGTCAACACCATCCCGCCAACGCGCAGCGCCATCACATGGGGCGTCTGCGACAGGCCGTAGGCATGGATGATGCGGCCGACCACGAGCGCGATGCCAAGGCCGTGCAGAAGCAGGCCCGGCGCCTTCATGCTTTCCGCAAGCCCGATCAACAAGAGCGCCATCGGCGTGTATTCGGCGAAATTGGCGTGGACCCTCACCCGCCGCAACAGCTCGCGATCCTCGTCCTCACCCCGTCTCGATGTCCCGATCTCGACCTTGGCCGCCCGCCGCGCGCCAATCGTGCGCGCGCTTAAAACCAGGAACAAAACCGCGAGCAGTCCGGCATAGAGCGCTGTGATTGGCATGACGTCTTCCCTCTCAGGCTGGCTTCACGTGCAACCGCGCAATCAGGCTCGATGTGTCCCAGCGCTGTCCGCCCATCTTCTGCACGTCGGCGTAGTATTGATCGACCGACGCCGTCATCGGCAGGCTCGCCCCATTGCGGCGGGCTTCGTCCAGCACGATGCCGAGGTCTTTGCGCATCCAATCGACCGCAAAGCCGAAATCGAATTTGCCCTGGTCCATCGATTTCCAGCGGTTCTCCATCTGCCACGACTGCGCGGCCCCCTTGGAGATCGTGTCCATCACGGCCGCCATGTCGAGACCCGCCGACTTGCCAAAATGGATCGCTTCTGCAAGCCCTTGCACGAGGCCTGCGATGGCGATCTGGTTGACCATTTTGGTCAATTGCCCAGCCCCCGACGGCCCGATGCGGTTCACCATCTTGGCAAAATGCGCAATCACGGGCTTAGCCCTGTCGAAGGCTGCTTCGTCCCCACCGACCATGACGGTCAGTTGCCCGTTCTCGGCCCCCGCCTGTCCGCCCGACACCGGCGCATCAAGAAACGCAACCCCGCGCTGGGCAGCGACGGCTGCCAGTTCGCGTGCGACATCGGCCGACGCCGTTGTGTTGTCGATAAACACCGTGCCCGGGGCCATCGCCTGGAACGCGCCGTCCGGCCCGATGGTCACCTGCCGCAAATCATCGTCGTTACCGACACAGCAAAATACGAAGTCGGCACCCGTTGCAGCCTCGCGCGGCGTTGCAGCAGCCCGGCCGCCACCGTGCGCGGCGACCCACGCCTCGGCCTTCGCCGTCGTGCGGTTGTAAACGGTGAGCGCATGACCGCCCCGCGCCTTGAGATGCCCAGCCATGGGAGAACCCATCACACCCAGACCCAAAAATGCGACGTTGGCCATATCCACCCCATGTTCTAGCTTCGCCGCCAGCCTGTACGCGATCGCGTGCCGGAATGCCAAGCCGTTCCGACGACCCTGGAGACCCCATGGCAAAAAACGTCAAGCCTGCCGCTGTCAGCAGCCGACCCCCTGCGGCACCCCGTGCAGCGCCCGCGGTTATCCAAACCGTCACGCCAGCCGACATCGCGCGCGCGCAGGAAACAATCGCTGGCGCCGTCATCAACACCGACTTTGACTATTCCCGCACGCTGTCCGAGCTGACCGGCGCCGACATCTGGCTGAAGTTTGACAACCTCCAGTTCACGGCGTCCTTCAAGGAGCGCGGCGCGTTGAACCGGCTCGTCCATCTGACGGCTGAGCAGAAGCAGCGCGGCGTCATCGCCATGTCGGCTGGCAATCATGCCCAGGGCGTCGCCTACCACGCGCGCCGCCTTGGCATTCCAGCAACGATCGTGATGCCCGAGGGCACGCCCACGGTGAAAGTCGAGAACACCCGCCATCACGGAGCAACCGTTATCGTCACCGGTCGCACGCTGGAAGATTCAGCAGCCTTCGCCCGCACCCTGTCAGCCGAGCAGCACCTCTATTTTCTCCACCCCTACGACGATCCCCTCGTGATCGCTGGCCAAGGCACACTCGCGCTCGAAATGCTGGCAGCCGTTCCCGAGCTCGACACGCTCGTGATCCCCATCGGCGGCGGTGGGCTGATATCCGGCGTGGCAATAGCCGCCAAAGCGATCAATCCAGCCATCACGATTATCGGCGTCGAGGCGCAGCTCTATCCCTCAATGTACAACAAGATCAAAGGTCAAACCTTGCCCGTCGGTGGCGACACGCTGGCCGAAGGCATTGCCGTTAAAGCCCCCGGCACGTTGACGTCCGCGATCATCGCTCAGGTCGTCGACGACATTATCCTGGTGCCAGAGGCAGCGCTTGAACGCGCGGTAGCGCTTCTGATTGGCGTTGAAAAAACCGTCGTCGAAGGGGCAGGCGCTGCAGGCCTTGCCGCCGTCCTGTGCGAACCGGCCCGCTTCAAAGGCCGTAAAATTGGTCTCGTGCTGTGCGGCGGCAATATCGACACACGGCTGCTTGCCAGTGTGCTCACCCGCGAACAAGCGCGCGAAGGTCGGTTGTCCAGGCTGACAATCGACATCCCCGATCAACCCGGCCAATTGGCAAAGGTTTCGACCATCATTGGCGAATGCGGGGCAAACATTATCGAAGTCTACCACCAGCGGGTCTTCACCGACCTGCCAGCCAAAGGCACGGAGTTGCATCTGGTGATCGAGACCCGCGACCGGACGCATCTCAAGACCGCTGTCGACGGGCTGGCGCGGGCTGGCTACATGGTCACGTTGAAGAACGGCCCAGCTGGCGGGCGCTGACGTTCAGGTCGACCCGATCGGGCGATCAGGGAACGCCAGCTGCTCGCGGGCTTTCCAGTCGTTCGTCACATAGTTGATGATCACCGACTTGCGCACGCCA
>JBBRKD010000359.1:0-3271 GCA_038218255.1 Hyphomicrobiales bacterium
ATCGAGGAACGCCTCCCGATCGCCCGAGAGAATGGCTGCCATAATCGGATGTTCGGGGAGATGAGTCTGCAGGAGGCCGCGTCCGCGAATGGAGGCGCGGCCAGCGCGGCCCGTAACCTGATGGAGCAGTTGGAACGTGCGCTCGCCAGCGCGAGGGTCCGCGCCCTGGGCAAGACCGAGATCGCCATCGACAATGCCAACGGTCGCAAGATCGGGGAAATGATGGCCTTTTGCGACGATCTGCGTCCCGATGATGATATCGATCTCACCGTCTTCGATCCGCTGAATGACGGCGCGCATTTCGGTCAGGCTGGGAATGAGATCAGAGGACAGCAGCGCAACCCGAGCATTGGGAAACCGTTCAGCGACCTCTTCGGCGACGCGCTCGACGCCCGGTCCACAAGCAATGAGAGACCCTGGCTCCTGGCACTTCGGGCATTTGTCAGGGATCGGCAGCGAGAAGCCGCAATGGTGACAGTTCAGCCGCTGCTTGAACCGGTGCTCGACCAGCCACGCGGTGCATTGCGGGCACTGAAACCGCTCGCCGCACGCCCGGCAGAGCGTCAACGGCGCATAGCCGCGCCGGTTCAGAAACAACAGCGTCTGCTGGCCCTTTTCGAGCGTTTCGGTGACGGCAGACACCAAGGGCGGGCTGAGCCACTTACCCTTGTCGGGCTGGGCCGAGCGCATGTCGATCGCCGACACGTCCGGCATCTCAACGCCGGAAAAGCGGCCAGGCAGATGGATATGGCGATAGCGGCCCGTGCGCGCGTTCACGTGGCTTTCGATGGAGGGCGTGGCCGACGCAAGCACCACGGGGAACTTCCCGAGCGAGCCGCGAACGACGGCCATGTCGCGGCCCTGATAGTGCACGCGGTCGTCTTGCTTGAAGCCCGGATCGTGCTCCTCATCGACAATGATCAGTCCGAGATCCGTGTAGGGAAGGAAGAGCGCTGATCGCGCCCCCACGACGACGCGGACATCGCCGGTCGCAATGCCGCGCCAGATGCGGCCGCGCTCGGGCGCCGCCAACGCCGAATGCCACTCGACGGGCGCGCAGCCAAACCGCTTGCCGAACCGGCCCATGAACTGGCTGGTCAGCGCGATTTCGGGCAGCATGATCAGGGCCTGGTGGCCGGCAGCAATCGTGGCGGCAACCGCCTCGAAATACACTTCCGTCTTGCCAGACCCCGTGACGCCATCGAGCAGCGACGTCGAAAAACACGCCCCCTCGACGGCCGCCCGCAACGTGTGAACCGCGAGCGCCTGATCGGGACCAAAGCTGTTGGTCTGGTGGAGCGCCTCGGGGCGTGGAAAGCGTTTTTCAGGAATGGCGACGTCCGCCAGTTGACCGGCGGCAACGAGGCCGTTGACCACCGCGAGCGAACAATGCGCTTCGGCCGCAAGTGCTGACTTGGCGCGGATCAAGCCGTCGGATGCGATGTCGAGAGCCGCAGTCCGTTCTGGCGTGAGGCGCGAGAGCGCAGGCGCGTTGGGAACGCGAGTGACCCCAAAGCGCGGCTTGACGGGCTCGAAAGCTCCCGGCGCACTCATCATCATGCGCGCAACCATTCCAAGCGGGGCGAGTGTGTAGCGCGCAATCCATTCGGCAAAGTTCAGCGAAATCAGCGGCAACGGCGGCACGTCGAGCAGGCCATCAATCGTCTTCATCCGCGCGGCCGCAACGGGCTTTGAGGTTCCAACTTGCCCCGACCAGACGATCCCAATGCGGCTCTGGCGACCGAAGGGAACAAGCACGAACGATCCCGGACGCGGGACATCACCCAGCGTTGGATCGACGAGATAGTCGTAGGTCTGATCGAGCGCGACCGGCAACAGCACGGGCACGCTCACACGCGGGGCGTGTGACGCGTCTGTTGATCCAGAAGGTGAGAAGAGGCTATCCAACGGTGACTGTTCCGGCTGGCGGCGTGGGAAGACATCGATTCGTCCCTGCTTCTAGCTTGGTTTGCAAGGCGAACCGAGGGCAGCAGGACGCGCAACCACAGCGCACGCGAAACGAGAGGGACGAGCAGGCGCCATGAAATTCTTCGTCGATACCGCTGACGTGGCCGAGATCAGAGAGTTGGCCGCCACCGGTCTGCTCGATGGCGTCACGACGAACCCCACCCTCATCGCCAAATCCGGCCGCGATTTCCAAACGACGATCGCAGAAATCTGCGCCCTGGTGCCGGGCCCGGTCTCCGCCGAGGTCGCAGCGCTCGACTACGACGGCATGATGCGCGAGGGGCGCATTTTGGCCGGGATCGCCAAAAACGTCGCGGTGAAACTGCCGTTGACCATGGACGGATTGCGCGCGTGCAAGGCCCTGACATCGAACGGGACGATGGTCAATGTCACGCTGTGCTTTTCGGCCAACCAAGCCCTGCTGGCGGCGAAGGCTGGCGCGACGTTCGTATCGCCCTTCATCGGCCGCCTTGACGACATCGGCTTGAACGGGATGGACGTCATCCGCGAAATCCGCGCGATCTACGACAACTATCAAGACCTGACGACGGACATCCTGGCGGCCTCGATCCGCACGGTGAACCACGTCAAGGAGGCAGCCCTCATCGGCGCCGACGTGGCAACCATCCCGCCAGCGATTTTGAAGGCGTTAGTGAAACACCCGCTGACCGACGCAGGCCTTGCGACGTTCATGGCCGACTGGAAAAAAACTGGCCAGACGATCAGCTGAAGTCGGCACACCCTGTGGCAAAGTGGTGCCACTCGACGGGCTTTGTAGCCACCGTTTGTTTTTCCCGTTTCGTCGCCCGGTTGATGGTGGTGATGCTCACGGCAACCGTCCGACTTTGAATCGGCACCGCGGATAACGCAGAGACTCCCGTGATCGCACGCATCAATCATCGACGCCCAATAACGGCTATGCTCGTAAGCCTGATGGCCCTTTCAGCTCATGCCCATGCCGACGAGGAAGAAAAACGCTCAGACGGGATTCCAACGCCGTCCATCGCAACGAGCTTGCCGCAGAACGGCGATCCCACGGGGTCGCGGGCCGCCCTCGCCAAAATCGGCATCACGGGAGGCGTCAACTACACGGGTGAAGTGCTCGGAAACGCGTCGGGCGGGATCAAGCGCTCGTCGGTCTATTTCGGACTGTTGGAAGTCACGACCAAGATCGATCTGGAAAAACTCGCCAACTGGAAGGGCCTAACGTTCTTCGCCAACGCCTATCAGATCCACGGGCACGGCCTGACGGCAAACAACCTTCTCAATGTCGATACGGTCAGCGACATCGAAGCAACCCCGT
>JBBRKD010000360.1:0-3267 GCA_038218255.1 Hyphomicrobiales bacterium
CATGAAACAGAAAGTGGCGCTCGCAGGTGCCCTCATCCATCAGCCGCGCCTCATCATGCTTGATGAACCCCTCACCGGCCTCGATGCGGCCATTGCCCGGCAGGTGAAAGACCTGCTCATGGCCCGCGTCCGCGCGGGTGCGACCATCATTTTAACAACCCACATTCTCGAAGTCGCCGAACGCCTCGCCGACCGCATCGGCATCGTTAGAAACGGCCGCCTTGTCGCTGAAGGCACGCTCGCCGATCTGCGCGTCCGCCATGGCAGCACCACGAGCACGCTGGAAGACGTGTTCTTGACCCTCATGTCCGACACGGGTCGCCCAGCATGCACATAGAGCCTGGCTCCTTTGGCTGGCTCGTCGGCCACGACCTCCGTTTGGCGTGGCGCTCGTTCACCGGCCTTTTCGACGGTTGGTCAAAGCCGTCCGCATATGCTGCGACCGTCATCGCGCTCGTGTGCCTTCACACGATGGCCTGGGGCGCGCTGTCAATGCGCGCCAGTTTTCCCTCAGCGACCGGCAGCACGGCGGTGACCCTCGCCCTCGTTGGACTGTTCGCCTGGATGGTCGCACAAGGTGTCCTCGGGGCAACACGCCAGCTCTATGAGCGCGGCCACGTCGACGTACTGTTCTCGTCCCCCTTGCCCGCATGGATGGCCGTCGCCTCCCGCGCACTGGCGATCACGGCCGGGTCACTGGGCTCGCTCGCCCCCCTGGTGTTGCCAATCGCCAACGTCGGCGCCGTCGTCGAAACGCCCCATTGGCTTTTAGTCTATCCCATCCTGGCAGCGTTAGCGCTTGGCGGCACGGCGGCTGGCTTCCTGCTCGCCATCGGCTTGTTTTTCACCGTCGGCGCCAAGCGCGCGCGGCTCTACGCCCAAATCGCAGCAGCCCTGCTCGGCGGCGGATTGATCCTCGGCGTTCAGATCGCGTCGCTGTTGCCCAAGGATATGACCCTGCCCTCATGGCCTGCCGGTGAGGCGACGGTTCGCGCGCTCACCGACTGGAGCGCAGTCGCCGCAGACAACCCGATCATAGCCGTTGCGGTCACGAGCGTTTGTGCCCTCGCTATCTTCGTGCTCGCGGTGGCGGCTCTGACGGGTGCATTCGTGCGCGCAACCCATCTCGCAGCGGGTGCGTCCGCCCCGACATCGTCCTCCAGATCGTTCCGCCGCCCCTTCCGTGAAGGTGTATTCGCCTCGCTCCGGCGCAAGGAGTGGCGGCTCCTCGTCCGCGATCCCAACGTGTTTGCCCAGCTTGGCCTCCAGATCATCTACACGCTGCCAATCGCTGTGTTCCTGCTCCGCAGCCCAGAAGAAATTCCGCCAGCCGTGGCGTTAGCCCCGCTCGTCGTCGTCTTGGCAGCGCAGATTTCAGCGTCGCTGTCCTGGATCACGGTATCAGGTGAAGACGCACCTGAACTCATCGCCAGTGCCCCGATCACGCAGACTGGCGGCGCGCTTGCGAAGTTGTCGGCAGTTGCAGCGCCCCTTCTCATCATTCTCGCAATGCCACTCGCCGTCCTGTTCATGATCTCGCCGTTAGCGCTCGCCTATGCCCTCGTGTTCGCCGCCGGGGCCGCCATCTCGACCGCGCTGTTGAACTTCTGGCATCCGATGCCCGGCAACCGGCGCGGCTTGCTGCGCCGCCACTCCCAATCGAAAGTGATCGCCATCGCCGAGCATGGCCTGGCGTTGCTCTGGGCCATCGCGATCGTGACCGCGTTCGTCGACGCGAGAATTGCGACCGTTCCGCTCGGCCTGATCTTGGGCGTTTTGATCATCTTTCGGCCAAAGCCAACCCGCCGCCAACGCACTGCGGTAGCTGCGGTGCAAAACAATTTGGCAGTTTCGCTTAAGTCTTAGCCTATCATTTAGGCTTGCATTTTCCCCCCGCGTCTCGGAACAGTGGCCTAGGTTGTCGTCATCTGACTGATGGCGCTGATCCGCGTTATTTTGCAGTTCGCAGTCGCTTCGCGCATGACCTGTTGCCATGGCGGCAGCGGGGGGCCGGGCGACCTCCAGGGGAGTTCACGTATCCATGAAACGCCTATTGATCGCGGCATTGGCATTGGGTGCCATTGGCACGACGGCCGACGCGCAGGAACTGACGGGCACCTTGAAGAAAATCAAGGAAACCGGCGTCATCACGATCGGTCATCGTGAGTCGTCCGTGCCGTTCTCCTATCTCGACGACAAGCAGCAGCCCGTCGGTTACGCGATGGACATCTGCGCCAAGATCGTCGACGCCGTGAAGAAAGAACTCAAGCTCGAAAAGCTTGAAGTCAAGATGAACCCGGTCACGTCCGCGACCCGCATTCCGCTGCTCGCCAACGGCACCATCGACCTTGAGTGCGGCTCGACGACGAACAACGCCGAGCGCCAGAAGCAGGTGTCCTACACCAACACGCACTTCCTCACCGCAACGCGCCTCGTCTCCAAGAAGGCGTCGAAGATCACGTCGCTCGACGATCTCAAGGGCAAGACCATCGTCTCGACGGCTGGCACGACCAACATCAAGCAGATGAACGAGATCAACACCGCCAAGAACCTCGGCATGACGATCCTGTCGGGCAAGGACCACGCTGAAAGCTTCCTGATGGTCGAAACCGACCGCGCAGTTGCCTTCGCCATGGACGACATTCTGCTCGCAAGCCTTGCTGCCTCGTCGAAAGATCCAGCCGCCTTCGAGATCTCCAAGGAAGCCTATAGCGCCGCTGAGCCCTACGGCATCATGATCCCCAAGGACGACGCGGCCTTCAAGAAGGTCGCCGATGCCGCCACGGCTGCCCTGTACGGTAAGGAAGGCGCGGCCATCTTCAAGAAGTGGTTCCAGTCGCCGATCCCGCCCAAGAACCTCAACTTGAACTTCACGATGACACCTCAGCTCGAAAAAATGTTCTCGGCCCCCAAAGATAGCCCCGACCCGACCGTCTACTGACACGTCACGAGGGCATCGGCTTAAAGCCGGTGCCCTTTTTGTTTTGACTGGGGTGCTGGGAACCTAGGCGCTGGGAATGAGGGGTCGCGATGAAGTACACTTGGAACTGGGGTATCTTCTGGGAGAAGTCGCCCGAAGGCCTCGCCACCTACGCCGATTTGCTCCTCAGCGGCCTGCAATGGACGATCATCACAGCGTTGTGCGCTTGGGTCATCGCACTTGTCATCGGATCAGCCGTTGGCGTGATGAACACGGTCCCCAACAAGTGGGCGAACTTTTTCGCAACCGCCTGGGTGGAATTGTTCCGCAACATCCCGATCCTTGTC
>JBBRKD010000361.1:0-3264 GCA_038218255.1 Hyphomicrobiales bacterium
ACTGGCTCGTCGTAATACCAAGCGGGCGCATGGCATCGTCATAGACCCTGGTGACGATGCGCGAGAGCTGCCGAACGCGGGTCGCAAGGCACAGCGCCGACGTGTTTTCAGCAATGTCGTGGATCAGCGTCTGATCAGAAGGAATGGCGCGCTGCGGCGTGGGTGTCATGATATTCATCTGAAGCCTCAAGTCTGTCGCGACGCGAGACGCGTGTTTTTGGTCATACAACCGTTGCGCCAAGTAGGCTGCGATTCGAGGCTGTGGGTCAAACGGTGGGACTGGGAGGGGTGCGTTATCTCAGTTGGGTGTGGCGAGGCTCATCCCATCGAGGGAGATCGCAGGGGTCCGCCCGGCGATGACGTCGGCGAGCACGTGCCCCGACCCGAGTGACAGCGTCCAGCCGAGCGCGCCCTGCCCGATATTGACAAACAGTCCAGGAAGGGGCGTCGCACCCAGGATCGGCGTCCCGCGCGGGGTTGCAGGCCGCAAGCCGGCCCAGACCTCCATGCCAGACCGCGCATAGTCGTTGGCGCTCGCCAGCGGGAAGGCGCAGCGCGCTTCGACGATGAGCTGATCAAGACGCACGGGATCAATCTTGGGATCGTAACCGACGATATCGGCCATTCCGGCGATCCGCACGCGCGGCGCGCCATTGCCCGGCGCGCGCAGGGGCGCGTACACAACCTTCTTCTTGAAATCCGTGATGCTGATCGCGGGCGCACGGTCCCCACCTGGAACCGTGATGGAATATCCTTTGAGCGGATATACCGGCAGATAGATGCCGAGCGGGCGGGCCAATGCTGCACTCGCCGTGCCAGACGCCAAAACCACGACGTCGGCATCGATGGTGCCCTTGTCAGTCAGGATGCCGGTCATGGTCGACCGGTTGCGCATCAGTTCCAGCACGCGATGGCCATAGCGGACCACCACGCCGCTGTTCCTCAAATGCTGTTCGAGTGCCACGCAGAACTGATAGCAGTCGCCGACCTCCTCGCTCGGCGTGTAGATTGCGCCCACCATGCGCTCGCCAAGGCCAGCATCGGGACCCGCAAGCGCTGGTTCCAGCGCGCGGCATGCGTCAGCATCGAGTGCGTCTTGCTCGCACCCGAGCGCGCGCTGATAGTCGAGCCTGTTCTTGGCGCCTTCGAAGTCTTCCCGGTCGGAATAAACGACGAGCTTGCCGTTGGTTGCGTAGCCGAACTCGAATGTCTTGCCCAACGGGCTCGCGACGAACGCGTGCATCAGGTTGCGGCTATGAAACGACAGCGCCAGCAACCGCCGCGTCGTCAGGTTTGATCGCTCGCGCGAACATGCCATCACGAACTGGATCAGCCAGCGCCACTGGTCGGGATCAAACTGCGGCGAAAACCGCAGCGGAGCATCGCGGCGCAGCAGCCACGGCGGCACCTTTGGCAACACGCCCGGGCCAGCCAGTGGGGCCACATAGCTATAGGAAAGCTGACCGCCATTTGCAAAACTCGCGCCTTGCCCCGGGCCGCTGTTCGCATCAACGAGCGTCACCTCATGGCCGTCGAGCAGCGCGTAGTACGCGGTGGCAAGGCCCGTGATTCCAGCACCAATAATGACGACGCGCATGGCAGTCGGCTTTCGCTTTCGTTAGATTTGAGGACACGTCACGCAGCCATCAACGCGAGCCTACCCGCCGCGCTCAATCTCAAAGCGAAATGTCGCCCCGTCCGCGTCCGACCGCAACAGACGATGGCCCTGCACCTGACAGAACACGTCAAAATCGGCAACGCTTCCCGGGTCTGTCGCGATGATTTCCAGCACCTGCCCCGGCGCGAGCTGCGCCATCGCCTTTTTGGCCTTTAAAACCGGAAGCGGGCACATCAGACCGGAGGTATCGAGCGTGCGATCGGCCATCGGAACGGGTCTTTCATTCGTGCGTTCATTCAGGCGTTGTGCTGTCGGACGGGTCCGACTAACGTCGCGCGCTCATTGGTGTTTGCGCGACGCGGGGGCGGCGTCAAGGGTCTAGCAGGTCATTGCATGGCGAGCGCGGACGAACCGCATAAATCCCTCGTATTCTCCGCTGGTCTCGACAGGCTAGGGCTGCTCGCTCTCGCCGCTCCCTGGCTTGTCGGGCTGTTTGTAGTACTCGTCACGATTGCTGCTGGCTTTGGCGTCACCAAGCTGCGCGTCGACGACAGTCTGTCTGAATTGTTCCGCACCAACACCGAGGAATTCCGCCGCTACGAGGACATCGACCGCCGGTTCCCGTCGAGCGAATACGATGTGCTGGTGGTCGTGGAAGGCAAGGACCTTCTCGCCCGCGCACAACTTGAGTCCTTTGCAAAGGTCACGACGGAGCTGCAACTCGCCGATGGCGTCGCGGGCATCGTCTCGATGCTATCTGCGCGCCAAAAACCAGATGCGACCGGCTATGCCGCGCCCGTTGTACCCGATGTGTTGCCTGCAGGGGCAGCCTACGACGACGTCGTTGCCAAGCTGAAAACCAACGAGATCGTCGCGGGCAAGTTCCTGTCGGCGGACGGTCAACTATCGATGATCGTCCTCTCGCTCGACCGGGCGGTGGTGGCCGAGAAATCCGCCAAAACGGTCATGGCAGGCATCACCGAGACGGTAACGACCGAACTCAAAGGAACGGGCCTGACGTTCAAACTTGCCGGTGCGCCGGTCATGCAGCTCGAGATCCGCAACGCGGTCGAGCGCGACCAGCTGCTCTACAATGGCCTCGGATTGCTATTTGGCGCGCTCATAGCCGTCATCTTTTTCCAGCGCGTGTCATTGATGCTCGTCGCAGCACTCCCCCCTCTGCTCGCCGTGATCTGGTCGCTCGGACTGCTCGGCTGGATGGGCGTCAAGCTGAACCTGTTTCTCAACGTCATGACGCCGCTGATCATGGTGATGGGCTTTTCCGACAGCATGCAGATGGTGTCGGCGATTCGCATCCGGCTGCGCGAGGGCGACACCCGCTTTGAGGCCGTCCGCTTTGCCGTGCGCGTGGTGGGGCCAGCGTGTGTTCTCGCCCACGGCGTCGCGCTCGTCTCGTTCCTGGCCCTGCTCCTGTCCGACAGCGGTCTGATCCGCACGTTTGGAATGGCTGGCGCATTCGCCGTCTGCATCTCGTACGTCGCGGTCATTCTCGTCATTCCACTGCTCGGCATTCTCCTGATCCGCAACGAAGCCAAGCTCGCCCGCGATCGCTCTCCCGGCGATGGCCTGATGGATGGGCTCGGCACCTTTGTTGGTGCCCTTGTCGATCACGTTGTGCACCGGCC
>JBBRKD010000362.1:0-3261 GCA_038218255.1 Hyphomicrobiales bacterium
CGCTTCGAGGCGGGCTTCGCCCCAGTCGTGGCCCCAGTCGTGGCCCCAGTCTTGGCGCCAGTCTTAGCCTGACGCGCACCCGGCGATACAATGGCCGCATCCGCAGCGTTCGCTGCCGCATTGGCAGCCGCTTGCGCCTTCAGGCGTTCCCGTTGCGCCATCGCAGCGCGTTGAACGCTCATCTGCATTTCGGTGCGCGTGTCCACAACCGCGTTGCCACCATGTGGCAGCGGTTGCATCTCATGGGGAGGTGCAGCGTGATACACATATTCGGCGATCGGCTCGGGCGTTGCGTGGGGGAAATGAGGTTCGTGGATGACGTCATCTGAGTGCGACGGCACAGGTCCGCCGTCGATGGCTTCGACGCGGTCGAGCATCCGCAGCATGGCCTGCTGCAACGTGTCGAGGACGTTCGCAGTCTGCTCGTCGCTCTGACGGCGTTCCTGCACGAAGTTGCTGAGCATCGAATGAACGTCGTCAACGCGGCCGTCGCGGTGGCTCAAGGCGACCCGCGAGGCTGCCGCTTCCGCAGCAGCGATCGCAACGCTGTGCAATTCGACGTCGGCGCGCGGCGCAACGGCTGCAACGGCCGTGGGCTGCCGCTCAAGCATCGCCGCGAGACGGGCATCCGACACTTGATGCACGATGCCGCTCAACTGGCGCTCAAGACCATCAAGGCGAGCGAGTTCGGCCCTTGCGGCGTCGAACTGGCTCGAGAGTTCCAGCAGCTGGCTTTCAACGTGGCCGAGCGCTGCGACGTCGGATTTGGTGGCAAGCCCGCGGATGGCAGTGGTGAACTGATCTTCGAACTGGTCGATCCTGCGATCCAGTGAGGCGAAGGCTGCGTCCGGACGAACAGCATTGAGCGACTGCTCGACGCGGGTGGCGACGGCGGCAAGGCGCTGCTCAAGCCAATCGCGATCGCCAACAAGCGTGGCCGACATGGCAGGCGCGGCCGCAAAACCGCGCGGCGCGGTGTCATCTGCATGATCGAACGCAGTCGTTGAGAACGCGACCGGGTCAGTGAACAGGGCTTCGCGTGTGGAATACAACGTGCTGAGAGCCGCGACTTGGTCGGGCGACCAGGGCTCGGTCGGGTTGCCAGGCAGGCTTTCAACCACGTCGAAGGTATCGATGTTGGACGGTGCCTTGCCGTTGCGAAGTGGCGAACCAACCGGGACCGACGATCGAAGGGCGTGGGGCGCGTTGGCATTGCCACCAGCAGCCGCTGCCTCGACGGCAACCGGGTGAGGCATGGCCTGCGGCACGTAGACGGGCGTTTGAAATTGCGCGGGGGCGGGAGAAAATGCAGAGCCCGTGGTCAAGCCAGACGCCGACATCGATGCGACATGGGCTTCCGTAGACGGCGCAAAAGCCGTGCCGCGAGCCGCATAGGTTTGCGCGATCCGGTTTGCCAGCAATGACAAGCCGTCTTCGATCCGGTCGAAACCGGGGAGATACTCGTTGGGCACCTTGGCACGCGCGGCCTTGGCGTCCGTGCCGAGTGATTCCAACCGATCCTGCATTTGCCGCAAGAGATCGCCGTTGCGGCGCTCGCTATCAGAAATTTGATGGATGACCTGTGTCATCAAGTCTTTGAGGTCAGAGCCTGCACAGTCGCCGCCCGTCCGTGCATCCCCGACTACCGCGTTGCCTGTCGCCATGGCTGTTCTCTGATCTGGTTGAACGCGCCCGATGGCGCAAAAGAGGTTCAGACGCGCGACGAAGAGAACCGGTCTTGAGCAACCTCGCAGTCAGCCGTAAATGTTCGGTTAAGGGGTGTCCTAAACCCCAGACAAGGCAAAGATTTCTGAGCCTTCGATGGCTCGATTTGATTCGATCGTGTCAATCCGGCTCCGTGACCTGCGGTTCGCGGCAAAAGCAGCAGCGCTGTTTTGGCCACAGTCTTGTTCTACGTGCGCTGATGTCCTGTGAGCCGGAAGCGGCCCGAACCGGAGTGGCCCATGCCCACCACCTCAAAAATTGCGCTCGTTGCCGTGGTCGTATGCGCTGCGACCGCGACCTTTGCCGCTGACGAGAAGCCCGGCCGTTACACCATGAGCCCAACCGACGGCGGCATGGTGAAACTCGACACAGTGACCGGTGCTGTCTCCTATTGCACCCGCGCGGACGGGGACTGGGCGTGCAAACCGACCAAGGACGGCGAACAAACCCTGCGCCGCGAGATCGACGGCTTGAAGGCTGAGATCGGCGTCCTCAAGGAACAGCTGACGAAAATGGAAGACGTGGCGGGGATTGGCGACCCCTCCAAGGTTGACGGGCCTCGACCAGGGGGCCCAGGCCCGCAGGCCAAAATGGATTTGCCGACTGAAAAAGACGTTGACCAGGCGTTCGACTATTTCGAACGCATGGTCAAAAAGCTGCGCGAGCGCCTCAATAAGCTCGAAGGCGAAGACAAGCCCGGCACCAAGCTCTGACGTCGCAACGGCCGATCAACTCGGTCGCCCGTTTGCAAACCGCCGTGTGGCAGCGATCAATTCATGCACGGTTCCAGGCTCCGTCATGGCGTGGCCAGCGTCCGGCACAATCCGCTGATCAGCCTGCGGCCAAGCCCGGTGCAGATCCCAGGCGTTCTGTAGCGGTGTCACCACGTCGTACCGACCCTGCACGATCACGCCCGGAATACCCGCAAGGCGAGGCGCATCGGCGAGCAGCTGATCGTCAGCGTCCAAAAACCCGCCGTTGATAAAGTAGTGGCACTCGATACGCGCGAACGCGATCGCGTAGTGATCGGACCCAAACGCCCGGATCCGGTCGGGGTCGGACCTGAGCGCGAGCGTCGACCCCTCCCACACGCTCCACGCCTTGGCAGCTTCAAGCTGGACGGCAGCGTCTGGCCCCGTCAACCGGCGATGGAACGCCGCCACCATGTCGCCCCGCTCGGCCGGCGGAATGACCTTGGCATAGGCGTCATAGGCATCGGGGTAGATCGCGCTGCATCCACGCTGGTAGAACCAGTCAATTTCCTGCCGCCGCAGTAAAAAGATGCCGCGAAGAATGAGACCGGTGACCCGCTCCGGATGGGTTTCAGCGTACGCGATCGAGAGCGTCGAGCCCCACGAGCCGCCAAACAGCTGCCATTGCTCGACGCCAAGCCGCATGCGAAGCCGCTCGATGTCGGCCACCAGATGCCAAGTCGTATTGTCATCAAGGCTCGCATACGGCGTCGAACGCCCACAGCCGCGCTGATCAAACAAGATGATGCGATAGTGCAAGGGATCGTGAAACCGCCGCATGGTG
>JBBRKD010000363.1:0-3256 GCA_038218255.1 Hyphomicrobiales bacterium
TTTCTTGATCTCGGCGATGAGGGCTGATTGTCCCGACGCGAGCTTGGCGTCAATCGCTGCTGCGAACGGCCGCACGCGCGGTGCAGAGCGGGCGTATTCGGCGATCACGCGCAGTGGGCGGCGGGTTTGTGCCGCTGCGATCTCGTCGCGCTTGTAGGCCGTGATTTTCGCTAAGATATCGGTCATCGCCGCCTTATAGGGGCATGCCGGGACGATGGCCAGTGGCGCAACTTTACGCCCGGGGCGAGTGGCGAGCCCTTCGCCGTCACGTCTGACCCAGTTCACTTCGCGTCGTTAGTGATGCGGATCAACGCGTCGAGCGCGACTTGCGCTTTGCCGCTCGCAATACCCTCGGCTGCGAGGGCAGCGCCATCGGCAAATGTCTCAGCGCGCCCGGCGATGATGAGGGCAGCGGCTGTATTGAGGAGCACGATATCCCGGTACGCCCCGGGCTTGCCCGCCAGCACGTCGCGAAGCGCTTGCGCATTGTGGGCCGCGTCCCCGCCTGCAAGCTCGGCAAGCATTGCGCGCGGAAGGCCCGCCTCTTCGGGTGTGACGCGGAGGGCTCTCACCTGGCCGCGCCGCAGGTGCGCACCGTTGGTGACGCCGGTGGTTGTGAGTTCGTCCATGCCGTCGGCCCCGTGGACGACAAAAGCTGCCTCCGAGCCAAGATTGAGCAGCGCGTTGGCAACCGGTGCGATCCAGAATTTGTCGAACACGCCGACGACCTGACGCGTGACACCGGCTGGATTGCAGATCGGGCCGAGCAGATTAAAGAGCGTGCGGAAGCCGAGTTCAGCGCGCACCGGGGCCCACACCTTCATCAGCGGGTGATACAGCGGCGCCCACAGGAAGCCGATGCCAGCCTCGCGGATGGCGCGGGCAACAACCGCTGGCGGGGCTTCGATGTTGACCCCGAGGGCTGCCAGAACATCAGACGCGCCGGACTTGGACGAGACCGCGCGATTCCCATGTTTGGCGACCGTCAGCCCGCAGCCAGCCGCCACGAAGGCAGCGCACGTCGAGACGTTATACGTCCCGTGGCCGTCGCCGCCGGTGCCGACGATGTCGATGGCATCTGCTGGCGCATCGATCCTTGTCATGCGCGCGCGCAAAAGAGCCGCCGCTCCAGTGATCTCCTCCACTGTCTCGCCCCGCCCGCGCAGCAGCGACAGGAAGGCTGCGCGTTGGGGGAGTGTGGCGGCGTCAGTCGACATTGCTTCGAGCGCATTCTGGAATTGGTCGCGGTGGTAGACTTTGCCGGTCGAAAGCTCGCGCAGCACGTCTCGCGGTGTGATCGCTGCCATCCTAGGCCATGGCTCGGGTGGCGGTCGGAAGGCGGACGGCTGAAAGATTGGGCTTGAAGCCAGCCAGCGTCAGGAAGTTTGCGAGCAGTGCATGGCCCTGTTCGGATGCAATGCTTTCGGGATGGAACTGGACGCCGTGGACCGGGTGGGTGCGGTGGGCAAGGCCCATGATGAGCCCATCGGCGGTTTCAGCGGTGATCTCCAGGCACGCTGGCAGCGTCGCGCGTTCGACGATGAGCGAATGATAGCGCGTCACCTGGAATGTTTCGGGCAAGCCGTTAAAGACCGAGCGCGTGTCGGTGTGGCGGATGGTCGAGAGCTTTCCGTGCATGGGCGCTGGCGCGCGGATGACGCGGCCACCGTACGCCTGCCCGATCGCCTGATGGCCAAGGCACACGCCGAGCAGGGGAATGGTTGGACCAGCCTTGGCGATCAGATCAAGGCAGATGCCAGCCTCGTTTGGCGTGCATGGGCCAGGTGACAGCACGATCGCCTGGGGCTTCAGGGCGAGCGCGTCGGCTGTTGAGAGTTTGTCGTTGCGGCGCACCTCGCATGCGACACCTAACTCGCCGATGTAATGGACGAGATTATAGGTGAAGCTGTCGTAGTTATCGATCAGGAGGAGCATGGTCTTTTGAAAGCTCTTGATTGTGCAGATTTTGCTCTGCGGCGCGGGCCATTTTTGAGGTGTGCGAAACCCGCTGAGCCGCCCGCGACTTCGTTTAGTTGAAATCCGCCGTTGCACCGTGTAGCGGGGGGCCCGTCGCTGTCAACATGCCGCCCGATCTGCGGCGCGGTCGAGTGACGCAGATCTGCGTGCGGCAAGCATTTGATATTTAGTCGCCGCTAGTGGTGCGTTTCAAAATCCAGTGTCAGGTGCAAAAGCAACACGGGCCACCCTCATGGTCCGCGTATGTCTCGTTGCTTGGAGCATTGTGCCGGAAGCTCCTGAGATCGGTGACCGGGTCGAGCGAGGCGGCCAAGCCCGAGACGATGGCAAGACGCGCGGTTGAAATCCACGCGCGCTCGATCGGAAATTGTTTAGGTCGCAGCTTGAAAGCGCTGGAAACTGGCTCCAACTGCAGCCGCCCCCAATCAGACGTCACTCAATTTGACGCCGATTGGAGGCGGCTTGCTTTAAGTTCGCATCGTTCAATTCATGTCGCGCGACACGATGCAGGTTTGATTACGGCTTGGTGGCGGGGGCTGGCGTCGTTGTGCCGACCGGCGGTGCATCCTTGGGAGCCGACAGTTGCTTGGCTTTTTCGGCCGCCATCTTTGACAATTCCAGCACCTTGGCCTTGGCCGCCGTCATCCAATCGGACGCTTTTTGCGTGACGCGCTCAGCTGTGCCGGGATCGGTTGCAGCGTAGGTCGGCGCCGCCTTCAAAGCATCCTTCGTCGTGTCGAGAACAACAACCCGGCTCGACTGCACGACGTCGCCAACATGGATGGCGCTGTACGGCACGGCGACGAGCTTTTCCGGGATACCGAGGAAACCACCGACGCCGACGACGACGGCTGCAACCTGACCGGCCTTATCAACCACAACGTCTTTGACTTCGCCGATTTCCTCGGCCTGTGCGTTCAAAACCTTCGAGCCGACAAGGCGGTGGGCGAGCCATTCGCCGGGTTCTTGTTTTCCAAGGAATGTGACGGGTGCGGCCACGGCTGCAGCGGCTCCGCCAAGGGCTGCGAGCACGACGGCTGCGACGGCGAAAGTGAAATAGTGACGGATCATAGTGCGATATCTCCAAAGTAGCCCGATGGCGAAATCGGCATGGGCTGGAAATCGGGCGAAAAACGGTACGATGGACCGGGTGGTGAGCCAAACGGTTAGATGGCGGCCGGTTCGCCCATCGGCAAGAGACCAAGTTGCCGCTTCGCCTGTTCCCGTAGCGCATCAATGGGAGTCAACGTTCCGCCGAGGTCATAATGCCAGAAAGTCC
>JBBRKD010000364.1:0-3250 GCA_038218255.1 Hyphomicrobiales bacterium
AACCGGGCAGCCGGGCAACGGTGCGGCAGGGGAGGGAGAGGGGCTGGCCGGTTGGAAGGCAGAGGGGCTGGCCAATTGGAAGGCAGAGGGCGCAAAGCCGACGTCGCTGGAGTAGAAATCTATCCCCGGGGGTTTGGGCGGGGTTAGCTTTCGTTTGTTCCGTTCGTCGCGGGGGAGGCCAATCCGGAGGCGTCCAATTGGTGGCGAGGGAACGTCAGGTCAGGGGTGGCGGATACGCATCCGCACGATCCTGAGGCTCGCCACACCCGCCGGAGTGCAACTCTCCGGTCAGCGAGAGTTAAACGTTGTGGGTCTGCCTAAAATCCTGACGGGAGCGGCGTCGTTGACGTTTCTCTACCCCATCGCGGAAGACCGCACCGTCTCCCGCGCCGCTCCCTTCCCCCATTCAACCCGGAGTCGTGAGGCGGCCGGGGCGAGACCGTTGAGCGCCCGTCGCGTGGCGTGCATCGCGTTCGAGCCCTTCCGCTTTCGATCGAGTCGCGGAAAGCCACTCAGTCTTTGCTAGGCCGTGCTTCTTAACGGAAATCCGCTTCACACTTTTTTGAGAAGCACTCTCGCTGCGCCGTGGTTTTGTCGCGGCCCGTGCAGATGATCGCAATGCGAGATGCCAGACGGTCGGCTGAAAAAATGGCCGCCGAAATTGATGGGCCACGGCAGTGCACACGGCTGAAGTGAAAGTCTGTGTGGCAACGGCACCGCCCGCCGTCACCCGCAACGTCGGCGCAATGTGTCAGCGCAATGTGTCAGCGCAATCGCCGATGGTTGCGAGGACGCTGTTAGGATCGGCTGGCCTTCAACGGAGACGTCAGAGGCACAGCCATGGGCCTAAGCAGGACTTGGGTGTGGCGCCTTTGCAGGCAACCTGCGTGGAGCGGCACGTCGTGGTCGCGAGGCCTGTTGTGCAGGTCGTGGTCACGGGTCCCTTCCCCACGAGACCTTTGCCTGCGAGCGTATTTTTCAGTGCGTTTGTCGAGAAAAGTACGGCGGTGTCGTGGGTCACCATTTCACCGAGGGTTGTGATCTTGGCGCAATCGGCCGCCTGAGCCGTCGCCGAAAACGCGCAAAACGCCGCCGCTGCCATCAAGCCGAATTTCACGAGCTGCATTGCACCGTCCTTAAAAAAACGAATCCCAACCGGACGCTAGTTGAGTGCTTGAGGCTTGCCAAGGCAAGGGCCGTTGCACGTCTGATTTATCCGAAGTGCCTCACGCCACGTCGCGGCCCTACCGTTGCGCTGCCGCCCCTGCTAGAACCCGCGTTCCCGATCCCCCATTGCGCTCGCGACCCGCGCCCGCCAGGAGCCATCCGTCATGTCCGTTACCAAGCCACAGGTTCTCGAGCGTCTGCGCAAAGTGAAAGGGCCAGACCTTGAGGGCAACATCGTCGATCTCGGGCTCGTGTCGGAGGTTCTGATCAAAGACGGGCGCGTGTATTTTTCGATCACGGTGCCTGCTGCGCGCGCCGCTGAACTCGACGCGCTGCGGCAGGCGGCGGAAAAGATGGTCGCCGAACTCGAGGGCGTCTCGGGCGTCACGGCGGTGCTCACGGCTGAAGCCAAGGGCGGTGCGGCGAGCCCACAAGCTGCTGCCAGCAGCCCTGCCGCCAAAGGTCATGTCAGCGCCATCGCCGAGCATCCGCGCGTTCGGGACGCCCGCGAGCGCGGCCAGACAGGCGATGGCGCGGGTGCGCCGCTCAGAGGGCCTGCTGCGGCCGCGGGACCCGCGCCTGCGTTTCCGCCCGCGCGTGCGCCGTCCAACAAAGTGCCTGGGGTTACGCATCTGATCGCGGTCGCGTCCGGCAAGGGCGGCGTTGGCAAATCGACGACGGCGGTCAATCTCGCGCTCGGCTTCAAGGCGATGGGCTTGAAAGTTGGCATTCTCGACGCCGACATTTACGGCCCTTCGCAGCCCAAGCTGCTGGGCCTCACCGGTAAGCCCGAGGTGGTTCCTGGCGGCAAGACGCTGCGGCCGATGAAAGCCTATGGGATCAAGGTCATGTCGATGGGCTTTATGGTGGAAGAATCAACGCCGATCATCTGGCGCGGGCCGATGATCGTGCAGGCGTTGAACCAAATGCTGCGCGATGTCGCTTGGGAAGAGGGCACGGACGGCGGGCTCGACGTGCTCGTGATCGACATGCCGCCCGGCACCGGCGATGTGCAGCTCACCATGGCCCAGCAGGTGCCGTTGTCGGGGGCTGTCATCGTCTCGACGCCGCAGGACCTAGCCCTGATTGATGCCCGCAAGGGGCTGAATATGTTCCGCAAAACGGACATCCCGGTGCTCGGCATCATCGAAAACATGAGCACCTTCGTGTGCCCCAAATGCGGCGAGCGGACCGACATCTTTGGCCATGGTGGGGCCCAGCAGGAGGCTGAAAAGCTCGATGTTCCCTTCCTTGGCGGCATTCCGCTGCACATCGACATCCGGACCAATTCCGACAGTGGGCGGCCGGTGACGGCGACGATGCCCGACAGCGTGCATGCGCAAATCTACCGCGATATTGCCGCCAAGATCTGGGCCGAGGTGCTGGCGCGCGACGGCAAAGGCGTCAAGCCGCCGGTGCTTTCGACCAACACGGCGGGTGACGTTTTGACCGTCGCGTTTGAGGGCGGCGAAACCTATCAGTTGTCGGCTGAAATGCTCCGCGTCATGAGCCCGTCGGCCGAAGTGCAGGGGCATTCGCCAGACCAGCGCGTGACGCTTGGCAAGAAGCGCGCCGTCAAGATCAAGGAGATGCAGCCGGTTGGCAATTACGCGGTGAAAATCCAGTTCGACGATGGCCATAATACCGGGCTGTACGCCTGGAGTTATCTGGAGCAGCTCGGCCGCGAAAAGGACGCCCGGTGGGCTGAATATCTCGCTGAGCTTGCGCGCAAGGGCTTGAGCCGGGGGTGAGTGCGGGGGTGTGGCTCAGCGCAGCGCTGGCGTTAACGCGCTGCCCACTCCGCCAGAACGGCTTCGTCGGTTTCATGGGCCTTCGCCCGCAGACGAGCAATTCCGTCGGGCGTTGCCAATTGGCGCAGTGCCCAGACGGCCATGGCGCGGACGAGCGGGGATGGGTCGGCGAGTAGCGGCGTGATGCGCGGCAGAAGCGTTGGGTCGGCTGAATTGCCAGCGGCGATCAGGACGTTGCGGATAAAGCGGTCGCGCCCGGTGCGTTTGATGGGGGAGCCTTTGAAGCGCGCGCGGAACGCGGCATCATCGAGGATCAGCAGGTCGGCGAGTGG
>JBBRKD010000365.1:0-3240 GCA_038218255.1 Hyphomicrobiales bacterium
AAACGCAAACCAGGCGGCCGACAAGCGCTCACAGGTGCCCCCGGCTGGAAAGCCACATCCACAATCGACGGCACCATCGGCCAGCTGCTCGTCGCAGTTGCCCATGACGACATGAATGCCGGACTGCCGGACGAGTTCGATCGTCTCAACCGGCGACCCGCAATAGGCCACGAGATCACCCGTGCAAATGATGTTTGACGCCGATATTCCCCGCTTTGCAGCCTCAGCAAGCACGGCTTTGGTCGCTTGCAAGTTGCCGTAGGGGCCGCCAAAAATGAGGGCCGCGCTGTCGAGCATGAGACGCAAAGACTGGCCCACCATGGCTGAGATGATATTCCTAGGTCATTCAGGTAACGAACGCAGACACGTGCACGAAACGTGTTCGTCCAGGGCTGCTAACTGTTACCTCGTGAAAGGGTTCAAGATGCGCATTTGTCGAAACGGCAGCACGGTGAGCAAACTGATCGCAAGCGCCGTCGCGGCCATCGGTTTTATCACGATGGCCACCAGTGCCGAAGCGGAAGAAAAGCTGCGCTTTGCGGTTGGCCCGTTCCAACCCACTCCGTCCGACACGCGCAAGGCCTATGAGCCGTTCTTTAAATACATCGCCGAGAAACTGGGCCGCGAATATGAAATGGTCGTGACCAACGACTGGGCCGGCATCTCCATCGCGCTCGCCAATCAACAGGCCGACATTGCCTGGATGGGTCCGTGGGGCTACGTCCTCGCCAACCAGGAAGGTAAGGCGCAGGCGGTTGCGACCGTCAAATACGATGGAAAGCCAACCTATCATGCCATCATCCTCGGCCGCCCCGACCTCAAGATCGCCAAATGGCCCGACGATGCCAAGGGCATGAGCCTGTCGCTCGCCGACGTCGGCTCGACGTCGGGTTGGCTCATCCCGACACATTTCTTCAAGACCCGCGACATCGATCCCAAAACCTACTTCAAGTATCGCGACGGAGCATCCCATGCAGCCAACGTGACAGCGGTTACGTCTGGGCAGGTGGATTTCGCTTCCGATTACGACCGAAACTTCCGCGCCATGATCGAGAAGGGAACCGTCAAGGAAACCGATGCCCAGATCGTCTGGAAATCCGATCCGCTGCCCAACGATCCGCTCGTGGTGCGCGATGGGTTCGACCCTGCGTTGACCGCCAAGCTGCAAGAGATCGTGCTGGGGCTCACCGAGGAACAGGCCAAGGCCATCATGCCGAACCACTACACGGGTTGGGTCAAGGCCAATCACGCAAGCTACAAATTGATCGAAGACGCCGGCATCGCCGTCGGCCGCATCAAGCCAAAGTCGTAGGTCGATGGCCGAAGTATCGGCCCCGCAACCGGCGCAGCCCGGTCTCGCAGCAGGGCGGCTAAAGTTTGCCGCCCTACTGCTGGCAACGGCTGCCTTCTACCTCGCGTGCATCTATGTGGCCGACCTGAACCTCGCCAAGCTTTGGCTTGGCCTGCCGCGTCTGGCGACGTGGGCGGGTCGTGCATGGCCGCCCGATTTCAGCGAGTTCCCCATTTTGCTCTATCGCGCCGCCGAGACGGTTGCGATGGCAACGGTCGGGATCTCGATTGGGGCGCTCATCGCAGCGCCCGTCTGCCTCCTGGCCGCCGCCAATACGACCCCCTCACTTTGGCTCGCGTACCCCGCGCGGTGGGTGCTCAACGCTCTGCGCGGCATCGACAGCTTCGTTTTCGCGCTGATCTTTGTGGCAGCCGTCGGGCTTGGCCCGTTTGCCGGTGTGCTGGGCATCGCGCTTCATTCGGCTGGATCGATCGCCAAATTGTGGGCGGAAGCGATCGAGACGGCGGCACCTGGACCACTTGAGGCCGCTCGCATGAGCGGGGCGAGCCGGCTCAAGGTTTTTCTCTACGCGCTGCTGCCCGACGTGATGCCCAGCCTCGCGTCGATCTTGCTTTATCTTTGGGAGTTCAACGTCCGCTCATCGACCGTGCTCGGCATCGTCGGCGCGGGCGGCATCGGGCAGGAACTCAAAAACAGCATGGACCTCCTTCTGTTTGACCGGTTGTTCGCAATTCTCCTGATTATCCTTGCGATGGTGACAGCGATCGATGCCTTGAGTGCGTGGCTCCGCAGAAAGTTGTCATGATGGCTGGCACACTGCAGCTCGAAACGATGGGGCTATCCAAGCGTTTTGGCGACACCTTAGCGCTCGATGGCGTTTCACTCAAAATCGAACGCGGCGAGTTCGTCGCGGTGCTCGGCCCCAGCGGGTCGGGCAAGTCGACTTTGTTTCGTTGTATCACCCGGCTAACCGAGCCCGATAGCGGCGAAGTCTACGTCGGCGGGCGGCCGATGCTTGGCGTCGGCGGGCAGACACTTGCCGCAACCCGGCGAGAGATTGGCATCGTCTTTCAGCAGTTCAATATCATCCGCCGTCGCACCGCTCTTGAAAATGTGCTGGCCGGACGGCTTCGCGCCATGCCGCTCTGGCGCGTGGCCAGCGGCGTGTTTGCGCGGACCGATATCGAATGCGCAGCGGCAGCCCTCGACGCAGTGGGCCTGTCAAAACAGCTCCACCAGCGGGCCGATACGCTGTCGGGCGGGCAGCAACAGCGCGTGGCTATTGCACGCGCGCTAGCCCAGGAAAGCCGGGTCCTGCTCGCCGATGAACCGGTCGCGAGCCTCGATCCTGAAACGGCAGCCTCCGTTCTCGCGCTGATGCACTCGCTCGCACGTTCCACTGGGCTTGCGATTTTATGTACGCTTCATCAGCCAGAATTCGCGAGCCGATATGCCGACCGCACGCTGCAGATGCGAAACGGACGACTAGGTGACCCGTGACCCAGCCACCAGCTGACAACAGCCTCCACACAGTGCAACCGAGCGGGCCTATCCGTGCTGTATCGTTCGTAACGAAATGCGTCTGCCACGCGTAGCATCAAAAATGTCAACGCTGAGGACTTAGCGCCATGAACAGACTGGGCCACAGACTAAGCCTCGTTCGCAACGTGCTGGGCGGCGCGGTGATGCTCGTTCCCTTCCACCTCGCCAGCGCTGCGGATCGGCCGTTTACTGGCGAGGATGCGGCCTACATCGATTGGGCCTTCGCCAACTGCAAAATCGTGAGCACGCAAAAGGAGCGCGGGCTGGCAAGCGAGGCCTCGTCGAAAGGCGGCGCGGCTTTTGTGAAAGCCTATGAGCGGCAGGTTCTCAAGCTAGCCCAACCTGCGGCAACGGCCGCAGCCCGCGCTGCGACCTGTGAACAGATC
>JBBRKD010000366.1:0-3235 GCA_038218255.1 Hyphomicrobiales bacterium
ACGGTTCGCATCAAGCCGCAGAACTTGATTGTTGGCCTGCCGTTGAAGCGGCCTGGCAGTTAGTGCGCGAGCAGCTCTTGCGACCCGCCTTGTCTTTGCCCTGGAGGTTTGCTGTCGTTGCTTGCACGGTTGGGTGTCAACGCAGCCAGCGCACGGATGACGTTGGCACTTGCCCCGTCGTAAGCCAGTGTGGCAACGATGCTCAAACCGCTCACGCCGCGCACAGAAAGCTGACACCAACGGCCATGGCCCAAGCAGAACTCACCGTTGGTCTTGTTGTCGAGCGTTGGGAACCGGTTTCTGAATGGGGCAGCGTCTCGTGGCGGCCGACCGCCGTGTTCGCATCGGCACCCGAGGTTGCACCCTGGACGCCGCTTGGCGGCGATGCAAAGCGGCGCAGCTATTACGCGGGCGAACAATCGGTGATGCTGTACTCGACCGAGACGGCCAACTACGTCGATAATCTAGCGACAGGTGAACCTAAGCTCTGGGTCGTATTACGCCCGAACGGTGATGAGCCGCCGGTTGAAATTACCGCCGTGACCGCCGATCCGGCCGAAGGCGAGGCCTTCACAGAGCCTGGCATTGATATCGTTGAAACCATCGCAATGCCTGCTGAAATTGCGGCCGCCGTTGCGCAGTTTATCGCCGAGCATCACGTCGAGCAGGTTTTTGAAAAACGCAAGCGCGACCGCCAGCCCATCGGAGGCTATGGTCCCGGCGGGCTGGCGAGCGGTCCGCCCGGCACCATCAAGAAATCATAGCTCCCATGAAAAGCGACGACCCAGTCCACGAGACGTTTGCTGCCCGTTGGGCGCGCCGCAAGCGCGAGGCCCGCGGTGCCGAAATCACCCCAGGCGTCGTACCTGCTGCGACGGCCGAGGTGGCTCTCGATGAGGCCAAATCCGAGCCCGAGCTCCCGCTTCCCTCGCTCGACGATGTGACGGCGGACGGGGATATCGCAGCGTTTCTTGAGAAGCGCATTCCCGCTGAGCTTCACAAGTTGGCGTTGCGCAAGGCTTGGACGCTCGATCCCGCCATCAGCACGTTCATCGAGATGGCGGAGAATCAATACGATTGGAACACGCCGGGCGGCGCACCGGGATACGGGCCTCTCGATCCGAGCTGGAATATGGAAGCCCTTCTCACGCAGGCGACGGGCCTCGCCCCGGGTGCCCGGCCCGATCCGTCACATGCTCACAGTGAGCAGATTGCCTGCGACAAAGCGCCGCAAACGTCCGTAGGGGGCAATGATGTGGTCACCGACGTAGCACTCGATGCGCCGCACAATGATGTGACGTCGGATGATCAACAGACAGAGTGCGGAGCATCACCTGCGTCATCCGAACAGTTGATGCAGCGGCAGGTTGCGACCGCTGACGACGTCCCCGCAAGCGATATGCCTGATAAAACACAACGACTTGCGGCGCACAATGGGCTACGTCCGGCGCGCGGACAGCATGGCGGGGCGCTTCCAGATTTCGACTAAAGTTGGTGGGATGCCCGCTATCGCCGTTCGACTTTAGGCGATACGTGAGACAGGGGTATGGGGACGGAAGTTGGCATCGGTAACCGATGTCAGCTACTTGAGCGGGCGAAATGGACGGCATCATTCCAAGCACAGATATGGGTTGCGCCACGGACATCCTCGGCACCGAGATCGGACAGCTACGCGCGCGCGAGTACATGTTGCTTGCGACGTTGTTCAGGCATCCGCTGACAGCCGACATGCTCGCGAAGCTGCGCGTTATCACCGGAGACGCCTCGCCGCTCGGGCTCGCGCACATCGGGCTGGCTCAGGCCGCCAGTTCAACGGATGAGCGCACGGCGGGTCGCGAGTTCTTCAACTTGTTTATCGGCGTTGGTCGCGGCGAGTTGCTTCCTTACGCATCGTTCTATCTGACTGGGTTCCTCAACGAACGTCCGCTTGGCCGCGTTCGGGAAGATTTGGCCCGCCTCGGCGTGTCGCGCGCCGACGGCAATCACGACCCCGAAGACCACGTTGCGACCTTGTTTGAAACCATGGCTGGCCTTGCTGACGGTACGCTGTCGTCTGAAGTTGACGCCGACAAGATGTTCTTTGAGCGCCATCTGAAGCCGTGGGTCAGCCGCTTCCTTGCCGATGTGGCCATCGCCCCGTCATCGTCATTTTACCGCGCGGTTGCAGGCGTCGGTGCTGCTTTTGTCGAGATCGAAACCGAAGCCTTCACCTTGCCTCACTCAGATCATCACGCCTGATCGAAATCACGTAACCCATCCTGGCCTCCACCAGACACGAGGACGAAGACAATGGCTGACACGAAGACTGAGACCGTTGACCGGCGCGGGTTCCTAAAGGCGCTTGGTCTTGGCGCTGGTGCTGCTGCAACGGCAACAGCCGTCACTGGCGCAACCGCACCTGCGATCGCTGGCGAAAGCGATGCCGAGAAGAAGAAGGCTCGCTACAAGGAAACAGAACACGTGAAGGCGTACTATCGCACCAATCGGTACTGAGGCTTAACGCCGACAGTCCCGCAGACGCCTTTGTTAAACGAGATGCCTCACAGGAGCCGCGCATGCTGACCAAGCGCAAGACGACGATCGACCGGGCCCGCCGCCAGGGCACCATCCAAGCTAACGCTGCCTCCGCGACGACCATGGACCGGCGGTCATTCCTGCGCCGTTCGGGCCTCGCCGCTGGCGGGCTCGCAGCGATTGGAACATTCACGGCCGGCACGATTCAGCGTGCCGAGGCCGGAGATCGCAATCTTGGCGCGGCCATAGTGCGCAAAAAGAATATGTGTACGCACTGTTCGGTCGGTTGCACGGTGATTGCGGAAGTTCAGAACGGCGTTTGGGTTGGGCAGGAACCGGCCTGGGAAAGCCCGATCAACCGCGGGACGCATTGCGCCAAAGGCGCGGCCGTCCGTGAAATCGTTCATGGTGATCGCCGCCTGAAATATCCCATGAAGCTCGTCAACGGCGAGTGGCAGAAGATCTCGTGGGAGACGGCGCTGACCGAGGTCACCGCGAAGATGGCGGCGATCCGCGAAAAGTCGGGTCCTGAATCGGTTTGGCTCCTCGGCTCTGCTAAGTTCACGAACGAAGCTGCCTACCTCTTCCGCAAGTTTGCAGCCTTCTGGGGCACCAACTCCGTCGACCACCAGGCCCGCATTTGCCATTCGACAACGGTTGCAGGCGTCGCCAACACCTGGGGTTATGGCGCGCAAACCAACAGCTACAACGACATCCGCAA
>JBBRKD010000367.1:0-3221 GCA_038218255.1 Hyphomicrobiales bacterium
GCCCTCAGGCGCGCTCCAATCGGCCCGGGGCGTCCATCGGCCACCGGCGTGCCGTCAATCTTCACGACCGGCATGAGGATCTGGCTCGCCGACGTGATGAAGGCCTCGCGGGCAGCAATCGCTTCGCTGACTTTGAACGGGCGCTCCTCGATCTTGAGTTGTGCCTGCATGGCCGCATCTTTGAGCGTGGCGCGCGTCACGCCAGCGAGAATGTCGTTGCCAATCTGGCGGGTCACGAGCGTGCCATCGGCGGTCACGATCCAGGCGTTGCTGGAGGCACCTTCCGTCACGAAGCCGTCGTTATCCACATACCAGGCTTCGGCTGCGCCCGCAGCTTTCGCAGCATGCTTGGCCATCACCGACGGCAGCAGCATCACTGTCTTGAGATCGCACCGCGCCCAGCGCGTGTCCGGCATCGTCTTGACGGCGATGCCGACCTGAGCCTTCGCCTCGACCTTGGCAGGCGACAGCGGCCGCGCAAGGCAAACGAAGGTCGTCGGGTGATCTTCAGCAGGAAGCGCAAAATCGCGCGGGGCTGCCCCCCGCGTCACCTGCAAATAAACGAGCCCGTCGCGAACCCGATTACGCCGGATCACCTCGCCAAACACCCGCATCATCGCGGGCGTCCCCATCGGCGGCCGCATGTGCAATTCCGTGAGCGAGCGCAACAACCGAGCCACGTGCCGGGTTGTATCAACGAGCTGACCGCCGCGCACCTCCATCACTTCATACACGCCATCGCCGAACTGAAAGCCCCGGTCCTCCGCATGCACCATGGCCTCGCCATAGCGCTGATACCGGCCATTCACATAAACGCAGCGTGTCATAGATAGAGCCTTGCCTTGCGACGCGCCAATCGAAGGGCGCGCCCGCCAAACTAACCGACCCCGCCGCCGGGTTCAACGGGGGCACCGCGCGCCGCCCACCCGTCCAGGACCCCCGTTCCGTCATCCCGCCGAAGGGCGGGATCCAAGCACCGTCGAGATGGGACGATCGGATCAACACAAACACAGCCGCGCTTGGATCCCGGCCGCCGCCGGGATGACGCCGAGTGTTGACATCGACCGTCCGGTTCAAAACTCAGAAATCCCAGCGGCGCTCCATTCCCCTCTCCCCGTGAAGAACGGGGAGAGGGGAAGCCGGCGGCATTTGGCACCCTCATACCCTATCAACACTCCCCACTCACGCCGTCTTCAAATCGCTCCCGCGCTGGTCCGACGTCACGCCGAGCGCGCGCAGCTTGCGATGCAGCGCTGACCGCTCCATGCCGACGAACTCCGCCGTCCGCGAGATGTTGCCGCCAAACCGGTTGATCTGGGCCAACAGATACTCGCGCTCGAAAATCTCCCGCGCCTCGCGCAACGCAAGGCTCATCAAATGCTCAGCCCCGCCATTGACCGGCAACGGCACGTTCGAGCCGATCTCCTCGGGCAGCATGTCGGCTGTGATCACGGTGCCGGGATCGCCGCCAGCCAGGATCATCAGCCGCTCGATGTTGTTACGCAGCTCGCGCACGTTGCCCGGCCAGTCGTGCGCCTGCAGCACGGCCACAGCATCTTCCCCGATCCGGCGCGGGGCTAAGCCCGACGATTGCGAAATCTGGCCAACAAAATGCGTCACAAGTTCTGGGATGTCGTCGCGCCGTTCAGCCAAGCCCGGCACGCGTAACGCGACCACGTTCAACCGGTGGAACAGGTCTTCGCGGAACCGCCCCTCCTGCATGTCGCGCTCAAGATCGCGCGCCGTCGACGTGACAATCCGCACATCCACAGCAACCTTCTGCGACCCACCGACCCGCATGAATTTCTGTTCCACGAGCACTCGCAGCACACGGCCCTGCGTCTCCATCGGCATGTCGGCGATTTCGTCGATATAGAGCGTGCCGCCGTGGGCCTCTTCCAGCGCGCCGCATTTGCGCGGGCCACCAGTGCGGTCCTCGGTGCCAAACAGCTCCTCTTCCACGCGGTCCGGCGCCATCGCCGCCGCATTGAGCACCACGAACGGATTTTCCGCCCGCAGCGACTTGTTGTGAATGACGCGCGCGGCCAGCTCTTTGCCGGTGCCCGACTGCCCGCGAATGAGAATGCGGCTGTTGGTGGCCGCCACCTTCTCAATCGCGTTCTTGAGCTGATTGATCGCAGCCGACTTCCCGATCATGTCGACGCTGACCGTCGACTTTTCCCGCATGACTTTCAGTTCCCGCTTCATCTGCGAGGCTTCAAGTGCGCGCAGCGTGACGAGGATCAGCCGATCGGCCTTGAACGGCTTTTCGATGTAGTCGTACGCGCCGCGGCGGATAGCGGTTACGGCCGTCTCGATGTTGCCGTGGCCTGAGATGATCACGACCGGCAGCTCGGGATAGGTCCGCTTGATGACGGACAGCACTTCAAGCCCATCCAGCCGGCTGCCCTGCAACCAGATATCGAGGATGACGAGTTGCGGCCGCCGCTCCTCGATCGCGCGCAAGGCTTCGTCGCTATCGCGCGCAAGCCGCGTACGATGCCCCTCATCTTCAAGAATTCCCGAGACGATGTCACGGATGTCGGCCTCGTCATCGACGACCAGAATATCGGCTGCCATTAGCGTGCTCCTTGGATGCGCCCAGGCGGGCGGGGCATCACGCGACCACTGTTCTTCGACAGGGTCGGCGATACCGCGGGGACGGGATTGGGTTTGGCTGGGACAATGCGCGCGCCGTCTGCAGGCGTGTCTGCAGTCGGCGTGGAATGGACGGTGGGCGCAGCAGTCATAGCGCCAGCCGTAGGCTCTATTGCCACGATTGCTTCTGGCACCGGCACGACGGGCAGCACGGGTGCGATCTCAATCAGCGGCATCGGCAGGATCATTCGGACCATCGCGCCACGAGGGCGATCGGGTGCCACCGGCGCATCCTCCAACACGAGCTTGCCCCGGTGCTGCTCGACGATCTTCTGCACGATGGCGAGGCCGAGCCCGGTGCCCTTCGCGCGCGTCGTCACATAAGGTTCCAGCAGCTTGGCGCGGTTCTGGCGCGGCAATCCAATGCCATTGTCGATCACCTCGATCTCAACGCTGTCGGCCAACCGGACGATCCGCGTTTCAATCCGGCCCCGGAAGTTGGCCGGGCACTCGGGACTGACCGCCAACGCATCAATCGCTTCGGACGCGTTCTTGACGAGGTTGGTAATGGCCTGGGTCAACAGCCGACGATCCGCAATGCCTGGCACCCGCGTCGAGGGCAT
>JBBRKD010000368.1:0-3214 GCA_038218255.1 Hyphomicrobiales bacterium
CACAGCTTCGTTGACTTGGCCCGAAACTGTCAGCGAGACCTTGCGGTTGCCCTTGCGAGCGGTGGTCGCTTCGAGTTCAGCGATGCGCTCTTCGAGATCGGCGCAGCAGTTGCCGCCCAAATCAGCTGCCTGGGCGGTAGCGCCCGAAAGTGCGAAGCCTGCGACGGCAAGAAGGGCCGCGAGGCTGGTTGACTTCTGAAGTCCCCCGAACATGCTACTATCTCCGTTTTACAACCAACAAAAGTGACCTGGACCGAACTGCGGTACGACCACCACTGATGCGAACACCCCGTGATCTCTCTCGGTCGCGCTCGGCTAACATCAGACCTAGAGGCCTAGCTCGACGCCGTAAACCCGAAAACGCTGTGTGACGCGATCGGCGCTTCCCTTGTGGCTTGTTTGCAACGAAAGCGATTCGAGATGGTGGGGAAAACCCAGCTTTTACGCTTGATTCGGCGACGGCCTTCGTGTCAGCCGCCGAAGGGCGTCCGTTGCCGACGCTTTCGTCGTAGCATCTGGCAGGATCAAGTCCGGAGGAGATGAGAACGATGAACGCCGTTAAGAACCCTCTCAATTGCGTCCTGGTCGTCGGTGGCGGCCCAGTCGGCCTCGCGGCGGCCCTAGGGCTAGCCCGGTCGGGGATCGAAACGGTGCTGATCACGGGTCCGGCTCCGCCACCAGGGACCGGGGCCGAAGCGCGATCTGCCGCGCTGTTTCAGCCGTCGCTCGCGCTGTTGCGGTCGCTGGGTGTGTGGGAGCGGTGCGAGCCGAGCAGTTCAGCGCTCAAGGCCATCCGGCTCATTGACGATACTGGCGGATTACTGCGCGCGCCCGAAGTGCTGTTTGACGCCAAGGAAACCGGCTCCGATGCGTTTGGATACAACGTGCCCAACGGGGCTTTGGGTGCTGCATTACGGGCGCAAGTGGTGACAGACGCGCTGATGTACGCCGCGCGTCTCACATTGATCGCCGACCGCACGGTGGTCGCCGTCGCGCCAGGTGACGAGGCGATTTCCGTGACGCTGGATGATGGGACCGTGGTCAGCGGTCACCTGTTGGTAGCCGCCGACGGCCGTAACTCGATCGCGCGCCGGTCGGCTGGGATCACCGTGCGAGACACCGCCTATGATCAGGTGGCCGTCACGGCGGCGTTCAGCCATACGCGCCCGCACAAGGGGATTTCGACCGAATTTCACCGGTCGGCTGGGCCGTGCACGACCGTGCCGTTGCCGGGCGATACGTCGGCGCTTGTCTGGGTCGAACGGCCAGCGATCGCGGCGCGGTTACAGGCCTTGGACGACGATGGATTTCGAGCCGCACTCGACGGCCAGCTCAAGGGCCTGCTCGGGAGCGTCACGGCTGTGTGGGGGCGCGGGCGGTTTCCATTGGCGTGGATGCAGGCACACACCACGGCGGCGCGGCGCGTCATGCTGGTGGGTGAAGCGGCGCACGTCATGCCGCCGATCGGGGCGCAGGGGCTCAACTTAGGGTTTCGGGATGTGGGCTGCCTGATTGATTGCGTGGTTGGGGCGGTTCAGGCCGGGCACGATCCGGGCGGCTTGGACACGCTGAGCGCGTATCACCAGAGCCGGGCCGCCGACATTGGCGTCCGCATGACTGCCGTCGATGCGCTCAATCGCTCACTGCTCAGTGATTTGATACCGGTGCATCTGGCGCGTGGCGCCGGGTTGCATCTGCTGGCCGCAATTGGTCCGCTGCGTCGGCGGGTGATGGCGGAAGGTCTGCACCCCACCGGCCCGTTGCCAAGCCTCATGCGCGCGGCAATACCGGCTTCGCCTTGACGGGGGGAGGCGACGTTGGCATAGGGCGCAGTCGCCGGTTGGCGCTGACGTTTGCCCGACACGAGGACCACCACGCCCCGATGGCTGTGCCGCAATACTCTTTACAAGCCGCTGCACCAGCTGCCGTGCCAGCAGCCGTGCCGTTCTGGCGCGACGTGCAGTTCCGCCTGGAATATGCGGCACTCCGCGCGGTCGTGGCCGTCTTCCGAGCCCTACCGCTGCGGCTGGCGACGTGGCTGTCGGCTGGCGCCTGGTGTCGGCTGGCGCCACTGGTGAACCCGAAGCGGCATCGCCGGGCGCTCGATAATCTGGCAATCGCGTTTCCTGAGCATTCTCAGGCGTGGCGGGACGCGAACGCGCGGGCTCACTGGCAGAACCTCGGGCGGATCATGGTCGAGACCATGTGGATCGACCGCCTCCTTCGCGACGAGAGCCGCATCGAGATCGCCAACCGCACCGTGTTCGACCGCTATGCCAAAAAACTCGGGCCGGTGATCGGCGTTTCGCTGCATCAGGGCAACTACGAACTCGCCATCTGGCCGCTGACTGTCGCTGGGCAATCGCCCGCCGGTGTCTATCGGACGGTGAACAACCCCTACATCGATGCGTATCTGCGCGATCAGCGGCGGGAGCTATTCCCTGGCGGACTGTTCGGGCGCGGAAAGGTCGAGGGCGACCACGGGGACGATCAACGCACCGCCCGGTTCATGACAGATTATGTGCGGCGCGGTGGCAAACTTGGTCTTGTGTGCGATCTCTATGACCGCAACGGGCTGCCGGTGCCGTTCTTTGGGACGGACGCGCGCACGGTTGCTATCGCGCCGATGATTGCGAGGCGCGTTGGGGCACGGGTGTGGATGGCCCGCTGCGTCAGGATCGGGACGGCGAGCCGGTTCCGGATCGAGATGACAGAGTTGCGCATCCCACGGACGGCGAACCAGGGCGAAGATATCCGGTGGGCGACGGCAGAAATGACCCGGCAGTTCGAGGCCTGGGTGCGGGAAGCGCCGGACCAGTGGATGTGGAGCAACCGGCGCTGGTCGTAGGTCACGCGTGCCGAGGGATCGATCCAGGAGCGGCCGGTGGGTCGGCGCGCGCTCAATTTGACCGGTGAACTTTTCCGTCGACGGGCGGGGGCGGCTCGGGCACAATCTAACGTGAGCGGGCAGGTCAAGTGTTCCTGGGAAACCGGGGATCTCTGGGGTTACCCCAGGGGAGACGCACAACTTGTAGCAGCACGCAGCGTGAGGCTGGGTCAATCGCTTGACGTCCCCTCACGCCGGACACGGCCGGTTGATCCGCCCGCTCGTTTCAATTCCATTCGCACGGGGCGCGCGTGGACGACACCAACCCTGACGCCGATGGCAGTGATGGCACCGACCATGGCAGCTATGACTATGACGAGGACGTAT
>JBBRKD010000369.1:0-3212 GCA_038218255.1 Hyphomicrobiales bacterium
TGCTCGAACTCGCGACGATCCTCATCGTCCTAGTGCTGCTGCTGACATCGCTCTATTCGCTGGGCCAGATGGTCAACGTCTACATTGAGCCGCTGATCATGGCGCAGGCGATCGGGCTCACCTGGCTCCTGGGGCTCGGCATCGGTTCGATCAATGCGGTGCTGAATACCCTCGTCAAGTCGTGGGACATTGTCTTCAAAATGCTGACGCGACCGTTGTATCTTCTGTCGGGCGTGTTTTTCATGGTCGAGCGCATCCCACCACCGTTTGGCACGTGGCTGAAGTACAATCCGCTCGTCCACGCGATCGACCTGTTCCGTTCGTCGTTTTTCCCCGGCTACGGGCGCTACACGATCGACGTCGGTTATCTTACGGCCTGGGCCGTGGCGACCGTTGTCATCGGGTTCACGCTGGAGCGCCTCTTTCGCAAGAAGATTTCAGCGAGCGTGAAATAGCAAGCGCGGCTTGACACCGAGGACGCGGGCAGCCCATCCCTGCCGCTTGTTGTTTCCTCCCCTGGCATACGAGCCCCGGCATGAACGTACTTCTGATTGGCGCGGGCGGACGCGAGCATGCGCTTGCCTGGGCGCTCTCGGCATCGCCGCTTCTGACGACGCTGTATTGCTGCCCGGGCAATCCCGGCATCGCGCAGGTCGCAACCTGCCTGCCGCTCGACGCCGCAAACCATGTAGCGGTCATCGCGTTCTGCCACGAGCACGCCATCGACTTTGTCGTGATCGGACCCGAAGCGCCCCTTGTTGCCGGTCTCGGTGATGCGCTTGGCGCGGCGCGTATCAAGCACTTTGGCCCCTCGAAGGCCGCAGCCCAACTTGAAGGATCGAAGGGGTTCACAAAGGACCTGTGCCGCGCGTTTTCGATTCCAACGGCTGCCTATGGGCGCTTTAAGGACGCGGCCTCAGCACTCGCTTATCTGGCAGCGCAGCCGGTTCCCATCGTCGTCAAGGCGGATGGGTTGGCTGCGCGCAAAGGCGTCGTGGTGGCGGAAAGCCGCGGGGAGGCTGCGGCGCATATCGCGGCGTGCTTTTCGGGAACACTTGGCGCTGCGGGCGCGGAAGTTGTCATTGAAGACTGCATGGTCGGCGAGGAGGTGAGCTTTTTTGCCCTGGTCGATGGCGTGAACTGTCTGGCTCTCGCTTCGGCGCAAGATCACAAACGGGTTGGCGATGGCGACACCGGCCCCAACACCGGAGGGATGGGCGCCTATTCGCCAGCCCCCGTGATGACGGCAGCCCTGGTGGACGAGACCATGACGCGGATCATCCGCCCGACGGTTGCTGCGATGGCCGAGCGCGGGATGCCATTTAAAGGCGTGCTATTTGCTGGCCTGATGATCACAAGCGATGGCCCCAAGCTGATCGAATACAACACCCGCTTCGGCGACCCCGAGACGCAGGTTTTGATGCTGCGGCTCAAGTCCGATCTGCTAGCCGCACTTCTTGCAACCGCGGACGGCGTGCTCGCCACCTTCGATCTGCGCTGGCACGACGCGGCAGCGCTCACTGTCGTCATGGCGGCCAACGGCTATCCCGGCACGCCAGTCAAAGGCAGCGAGATCAACGGCATCGAGGCAGCGTCTACCCTGCCAGGAGTTGAGATTTTCCACGCCGGAACCCGCATTGACGGCGGGCGGCTGCTGGCCGATGGCGGGCGCGTGTTGAACGTCACAGCGCGCGGCGCAACCGTCGCAGACGCTCAGGCACGCGCCTATGCGGCCGTCGACAAAATCGATTGGCCCGGCGGCTTTTGCCGCCGCGACATCGGCTGGCGCGCCATCGCACGCGAGCGGGGCTAGAGTGCTTCTCATAAAAAGTGTGAAGCAGCTTTCCGATAAGAAGCCACACAAAACAGTAGGTTACAGTCTTTCAGCGATTCGATCTAAAGCGGAAAGACGCTAACCGCGAAGCACGCGTCCAGCCACCGCGTCGAGCTTGGCCAGCAGGGCTGGATCTCGCGCGTCCGGTGACGTGATGAGGGCAACCGACAACGCCGTATCCGATCCGATGGGGCACGGCGGATGAACGCGCGGGAAACTCTTGGCGAGCGTGAGCACCATCCGTTGGGCTGCCGCTGTATTGCCCTGCATGACCTGAATAACGGCCGCGACATCAACGGCTGCATGCTCGGCGTGCCAGCAGTCGAAATCGGTGACCATGGCGACAGTTGCGTAACAAATCTCAGCCTCGCGCGCGAGCTTAGCTTCAGGCATGTTGGTCATGCCGATGACATCGCAGCCCCACGACTTGTAAAGAAGGCTTTCAGCGCGCGTTGAAAACTGCGGGCCTTCCATGACGAGATAGGTGCCGCCGCGCTGATAGGGGATCGCTTCGGCTTTGATGGCGCGCTCGATCTCATCCACGAGCAGCGGCGACACGGGTTCTGCAAGCGAAACGTGCGCCACCATGCCGGACGTGAAGAACGTCTTCTCGCGCGCAAACGTCCGGTCGATGAATTGGTCGACGAGCACAAACGCGCCAGGCGCGAGGTCCTCTTTGAACGAGCCGCACGCCGAAATCGACACGAGATCGGTGACGCCCGCCCGCTTCAAACAATCGATATTGGCGCGGTAGTTGATTTCAGTGGGCGAGATTTTATGCCCACGGCCATGGCGCGGCAGGAAGCGGATCGGCAATCCATCGATATCGGCGAACATAACGTCATCGGACGGTGCGCCACAGGGGCTTTCGATCCGCTCCCAGCGGACGTTGGAAAGCCCGGGCAATGTGTAGAACCCACTGCCGCCGATGATACCGAGAACGGTTGCTGTCATAGGGGGTCCTTCAAGAGAAGCGCACATGCACGGGAACGCGCGAGCGCGTCCCGAGTTTGCTTGATCGTACCTGCGAACCAGTAGAGGTGACACCCATGCGACGCCATAACCAGATTGCCGCGCTCACGTTTGCGGCCGCGATTTCACTGACAAGCGTTGGAGGGGCTGTGGCCCAACCAGCGGTTCCAGCGACGGCACCAGCAGCCACAGCACCCAGCACATCGGCTGGCATCCCGCCCTGTCCCACGCTTGCAGAACAAAAGGCTGCAATCGGAAAGCAGTCGACCACGGGATCGGAAGTCGCGGCCGCCCAACCCGCCGAGCGGAGCGGCGTGCTGCCATCGGCAGGCGGCCCAGGGATCAAACCGTCGGCGGCACCCACCGTTCAAGGTGACAGCGGATCACAGCGTTCAGCGGTCGATTG
>JBBRKD010000370.1:0-3212 GCA_038218255.1 Hyphomicrobiales bacterium
AGCCGATGTCATCGATGGTGCGCAGTCGGTAGTGTTTGACGAAGCCGAGAACCGGCTGCATGTGCAAAAGGCGATTCTGGCTTGGTGTCTGGGAGCAAACTGATGCCGGGTGCTGGAGGTGATACGAGCGGCACTTTGCCCGCCGAGCCGCAGTCGCCCGATGATATTGTGCTGGCCTTCCAGACCGTGCGCTCGGGCGTGACGGGACGCATTGTGCGGCTGGGCGAAGCCGTCAACGACATTCTCACCCGGCACGATTATCCTGAGGTGGTCAGCCAAGTGCTCGGCGAGGCGTTGGCGCTCACCGCCATGCTCGGCACGCAGCTCAAGTTTAACGGCAAGCTCATCTTACAAACCAACACCAACGGGCCGCTCGGCTTTATCGTTGTGAACTACGAGACGGCGGGCACCTTCCGTGGCTACGCCAGTTTCGATGCGGCGCGGATCGCAGCCCTCACGCAGGCGGGCGCAGCGCCATCTCAAAGCGCGCTGCTCGGCACGGGTCATCTCGCGATGACCATCGATCCGGGCGGGGACATGGATCGGTATCAGGGGATCGTTGCCATCGAGGACGCGACGCTGTCGCAGGCGGCACTTGAGTATTTTCGGCGGTCGGAACAGCTCCCGACCTTCATCAAACTTTCGGTTGCACGCCATTTCGCCGGCGGTGTGTGGCGCTGGCGCGCGGGCGGCCTGATGGTTCAGCATCTGACGGCTGAAGGCGGCGATGTCATCGTAGAACGCGACGATGGTGGGGACACCGGCTGGGTGCTTGGCGACGATGACGAAAATTGGCGGCGCGTTGAAATCCTGGCAACAACCGTTGAGGATCACGAGCTGATCGATCCCATGCTGTCGCCGCAAAGGCTGCTCTACCGCCTGTTCCATGAAGAAGGCGTCAACGTCCAACCCGCGCAGGCGCTGGCGATGAAGTGCCGGTGCTCGCGCGAGCATGTGGGATTGTTCCTGCGCAGCTTCGGGTCAACCGAACTTGCCGACATGCGCAATGCCGATGGCGGAGTGACCGTCACCTGCGAGTTCTGCGCGACGCCCTATCAGTTCTCAAGCGACGACATCGCGTGACCGCTAAAGGTTGAGTTTGCCCGTGAGGGGAAAGGCGTTGTGCATGCCTGACGACGTTCGGCTCTACGCCCCAGCGGTTGCGCGCAATCGCGATCCGATCCTCGACGTTCTTCGGCTCTATTTGCCATCGCGTGGGGTTGTGCTTGAGATCGCGAGCGGCAGCGGCGAACACCTCGTCCATTTCGCGCACGCTGGCCGTGATGCCGATCTTAAAGGCGCATGGGGCGAACTCATCTTTCAACCGAGCGATCCCGACGCTGCCGCGCGCGCCAGCATTGATGCTTGGGTGGCAGCCGTTGGCCTCAACACCATCAGGCCGGCTCTCGCGCTTGATACGGCAGCCGATGTCTGGCCCATTGCGCATGCGGACGTCGTTCTCTGCATCAACATGATCCATATCGCGCCGTGGGCGGCGACGCTTGGCTTAATGCGCGGGGCCGCGCGCGTGTTGCCGCCGACCGGCCAACTGGTACTCTACGGGCCGTTCCGCCGCCTCGGCGCGCACACTGCACCCAGCAATGCTGCGTTCGACGCCGACCTGCAGAGTCGCGACGGGCGATGGGGCGTGCGCGATCTCGATGACGTGGCGGGTGTTGCGGCCGATAATGGGTTTGCTGCTCCCATCATTCACGAGATGCCCGCCAACAACCTGCTCGTCGTGTTTGGGCTGCCTACTTCGTCGCTTTGAAGACCCGGCCGAGTGGCGTCACGAACACGCCGGTCGCGAGGCAGCGCTGATAGGGCTTTGTGCAGTCGTTCTTGTCGTCGCGCATGGTGTGGCAGAGACTGCGCAATTCTTTGCAGTTCTTGGCCTCGGCGTTTGTCGCTCCCACCACGGCGAGCGCTGCGAGGGCGGCGGTTGACAGGGTCGTGCGAAGCATGGCGAACCTTTCAGTGAACGGCGCGGTTGAAAGCCCTGTGTGTTGGGCCATGGACCCGGCCGGCTGGTGCGCGGCGCGGAACCTGATAGCTTTGGTCGACAAACCAATGGGGACCCAAAGATGAGCCGCCTGTTCCAAGAGACCCACCGCGCCCTGCAAGACCAATTCGATACGCGCCGGATCGCTGATCGTATCGAAGCCATCGCTGCAAAGACGGAACTCGACGAACAGGCCATCGGTTTCATTGCCTCGCGCGACATGTTCTTTTTGTCGACGATCAACGCCGTGGGGCAGCCGACCGTATCTTACAAAGGTGGTGAGCAAGGCTTCGTCCGGGTTCTCGATCCCAACACGATCGCTTTCCCGAGCTACGACGGCAACGGCATGTATCTCTCGATGGGGAACATCGCGTTGACCAGCCTTGTGGGTCTCCTTTTTATCGATTTTGAAACGCCCCATCGGATGCGCGTGCAGGGTCAGGCCAGCGTGTCGGCAACCGATCCGCTGCTGTCGTCTTGGAAAGATGCCGAGTTGGTGGTGCGGGTGGCGGTCACCGATGTGTGGCTAAACTGTCCGCGTTACGTTCATACCTATCAAAAGACCGGCCAATCGCGTTACGCGCCGACGGCTGCGTGCGAAACCCCGATGGCAGAATGGAAGCGGATCGACATGCTTCAGGATGCGCTGCCGGGCAAGGACGTCGGAAAAGCCGACGCCGCCGGGGGTTTGATCACGATTGACCAGTGGTTTGCCAATGCGAGCCAGGGCAAAGGCTGATGGCGGGGCTTAATCGCCTCACCAGAGGGCGCTGACAGCGAGGGTGACACACGCGTGAGCACCGCGAAACTAAGGTTTGGCGACCGGGTCTGGATCGCGGCCGCGCGGGCTCAGGGCGCCCGTCGCACGGCTGCGTCTCGGCTCATCGGCTGGCCGCTTGCCGGCGGGCGGGTGCTCCGACATGCCGTCGACGTGCCTCAGGATTTGCGCAACCGCGATCCAAGCTTTTGGCCGGAAGTGGCGAGCGGCACGTTCGGGCTTGCGGGTGCTACGGCGCAATTACGTGGACGCTCGCCGTTCGAAGCCGAAGCGCCGACGGCTGCGTGGCTCAGTCAGCTGCACGGGTTTGGGTGGTTGCGCCATTTGGAGGCCGCCGACGACGAGGCAGCCCTCCTCACCGCGCGTCGGCTCGTGCTCGATTGGGCCCGTCGGTCGCGACAGGCGCGGGGTGTTGCGGCACATCCGGCGGTG
>JBBRKD010000371.1:0-3205 GCA_038218255.1 Hyphomicrobiales bacterium
GACCGTGCTCGACCGCCGCAATCGCTACTGGGTCGGCTCACTCATCATGGCGTGCTGCGTCGCGCTTGGTGCCTTGGCGGCTGTTGGCGAGCCAGCTCTAGAGAGCGTTCTTGAGCCTGCGGGCTTTCGGATGGACGATTACCGCAAGCCGGTGCCTCGCACGCTTGCGGGTGCCAAGGGCGTGCTGATGGCGGAAGCAGCCAAAGTTTTGCAGGATCAAGGCGCGGTTTTTCTGGACGTTTACCCGCGAGCGCCCAAGCCGCCCAATCTGCCTGCGTCTACCGTCTGGCGGGAGCCGCCGCACCGAAGTATCGCTGGCGCACAGTGGATCCCCAACGTTGGCTATGGCGTGCTCTCGCCGCCGACGGACGCCTATTTCGATGCGCAACTCGCGCGCGTCAGCGAGGGGAACCGCGCCAAACCTCTCGTGTTCTTCTGCCTGCGCGATTGCTGGATGTCGTGGAACGCGGCCAAGCGCGCACTCTCGAAGGGCTATACGGACGTCTACTGGTTCCCCGAAGGCTCAGACGCCTGGGAAGAAACCGGCTACCCGATCGTCGTCATCGAGCCCGTGCTTTAGGGCTTGCTCACAACGGCCCTCGCCCGCGCTCATGCCGAAACCCACGCTCACCCGCCGTCATTTCATCAATGCCTGAATTTCGCGCACGAGGTCGAACGTGCGACCGTCGATGGCTGGCGGGATTTCGCACGCAAGCGGCAGGTTCTGGCGGCGCTCCTCGAACACGCGCGTGTTCCATTCATAGAGCTCGATGGCCTTGGTGTATTCGACTTTGGCGGCCGCATCCGTCTCGGCGCGCTTTTGAAGATCGTTGAGTTTCGTGCCTTCTTCTTCGATCTCGGTCGCGCGCGTTTTCTGACGGCGGTTGAAGCGCTCGATGCCTGAAATGACCGACGCGCGATATTCGTTCACACTCTCAAGCAGGCCGGTGAAGACAACCGTTAAGCGCGCGTTGCGCTCAGTGGCCGGCACCTTTTCAGCGAAGGCTTTGAGCGCCTTGACGGCGTCCTCCATCGGGACGCGGCGGCTTGCCAAGAGCTTAACAAGGCTTGAGACGTCACCGTCCTGACGCCATCCCTTGATGGTCGTCGGATCGGCCCCCTGCCATTGCAGATCGGAGGCACCCAATGTGACGACCTTGCGTTGGGGGCAGGGCCAGTCCGACCCGGCCGGCGCACCGCCAACGGCAAACGCCGACGTGGCAAGCACGGCACTCAGAGCACTCAGAGCACTCAGAGCGCTGGCAAGGAGACGGTGTCTCGACTTCATACGGAGCAACATGGGGGTCCTTCTGGTTCTTGCTCAGCCGCCGCCGCCGCCGGGGCCACCGCGGCGGCCGATCAGGCCCTTGGAGGGGTTGTAGGCATAGATCGCAGCGGCGAGAAAAGCTGCGGTGTAACCCAAGACGACGAGGACGTTGGTATAGTCGATGGCGCCGCTCTCGAGCTTGGGGCCGATCTGGCCATACATCGCAAACCGGATCAATTCGACGGCATACGTGAACGGATTGAGACGGCAGATCTCATAGAGCAGAGGGCTCGATTCCTTGATGCGCCACAGCGGATACAGTGCGGATGAAGCAAAGAACATCGGGAAGATCACGAAGTTCATGACGCCAGCGAAGTTTTCAAGCTGCTTGATCACCGACGACATGAAGAGCGCCAGTGCGCCCAGCATCAGCCCGGCTAAAACGAGCGCTGGCAGCAGGGTAAGATAGCCGTTGAACGGAGCTGGAATGGCAAGGCCGAAGCCGAGTGGTATCGGCTTTCCGCCGGGATCAATCTCCCAGAAGTGGGCAATGATCAAAAACACGTAGACCTGGAGCAGGGCCACGGCGACGCCGCCCAGCAGCTTTGAGATCAACAGGAACGAGCGCGGGAATGGACTGACCAGTAGTGTGCGCATGGCGCCTGTTTCACGGTCGTACACCATGGAGAGCGACGACTGCATGGCGTTGAACAGGAGGATCATCCCGACGAGGCCTGGCGTCACGAACTGCTCGTACAACACATAGCTTTCGTACGGCGGGATGATCGAGACGCCGAGCGTTTGGCGAAAGCCAGCCGCAAAGATGAAAAGCCAGACCAGCGGGCGCACGAGTGCCGATAGGAAGCGCTCGCGCTGATGCAGGTAGCGCAGGACTTCGCGCCAGACGATCCCGTTAAAGCAGGCGAGATACGCTTGAAGCCCAAGGGGGCGGGTGATTACGGTCTCGAAGGTTTTCGGCGTCGCCGTGTCGATGGTCATCACGCAGCCTCGCTTCGGGCACTGGTGCCGGTCATGGCGCGGAATGCGTCGCTCAGATTGGGTGCGCCGGTCTGGGCGAGGAGCCCTGGGACGCTTCCCGTGTAGAGGATCTTGCCCTTGTGCAGCACGACGACGAGATCGGTCGGGGCCACTTCGTCGATCAAGTGCGTGGCCCACAGCACGCCGAGGCCTTGCTGAGATGCAAGTTTGCGAACGATGCGCAGGACACTTTCGCGCGAACCGATGTCGAGGCCGACGGTGGCTTCATCCAACAGCAGCAAACCCGGCTTATGCAGCAGCGAACGCGCGATCTCGACGCGGCGGGCCTGACCGCCCGACAACGTGCGGACGGTGGCGGACGCCTTGTCGGCCAGTTCCACAACGTCAAGCGCGCGGGCGGCGCGCTCGCGGGCCTCGCGCCCTGACAGTCCGTGAAGCGCTGCGTGATAGGTCAGGTTTTGTGTCAGCGTCAGGTCGGTATCGAGCGTGCGGCTCTGGAACACGACGCCCAGCCTTTGGAGCGCAATCGTGGGTTTGCGCCGCACGTCCTCACCTAAAATTTTGATTGCGCCTGAAACGTTGTCATAGAGCCGCGTGATGAGCGCAAACAGGGTGGATTTTCCCGCCCCGTTCAGGCCGAGTAGCACAACCATGGCGCCCCGCGGCACGGCGAGGCTGACGTTGTCGAGCACGGTGTGGGTCCCGAATGCATGGCTGACGCCAGCGACGTCGAGCGCGAGCGGGCCAACTGGGAAGGCCGTCAATTCGGTGCCTGCGCGGGTCGGTGCATTCATGAGAGCAGGTCCCGGCAGGGCCATTGGGGTTAGTCGGGTCGGGCGGATCAGGGCGCGACGACGACGCCCCAGGGATAGCGGCCTGTCTTGATCGATTTGAGGACCTTGACGTTTGCCACATCGATCGCTGTCACGTCGTTGGAGG
>JBBRKD010000372.1:0-3194 GCA_038218255.1 Hyphomicrobiales bacterium
CAACGCCCGGCTCAGAGATGAGCTGCTCAATGGTGAAATCTTCTCCTCGCTCCGGGAGGCTCAAGTGATCACCGAAAGTTGGCGACGGCATTTCAATCTCGTTCGACCGCACCAGTCGCTGGGATACCGGCCGCCCGCACCCGAAGTGTTCGTGCCAAGCTTCGCCGCATGGCCGTCTGCGCGCGCTGCATCCGCTCCCACGGCCATGCTCGGTCTGGCAAAAAGACCGCCGATCAACTAACATTCAAAGTGGAGCACTCGATGGGGGCTGACCACTTCAGCCCGAGCTCTCATGCTGTTCTTAAGCCCGCCCGGGCAGGTCGTCGATTTCGACACCGGGCTTGTTCCCGGCGTGCTGATCGGTGCCTTCGTGGCGGCCTTTTTCAGCGGCGAGGTCAAAATCGAGGGCTTCAAAGGCGGACATGCCATGCGCCGCTATCTAATCGGTGCGGTTTTTATGGGCTTTGGCGGCATGCTGGCGGGTGGCTGCTCGGTTGCGTCAGTCTCCGGCAGCGCCGTATTTGCCACGACATCTTGGTTGACGCTGTTTGCGATCTGGATCGGCGCAATGGCAACCGACCGGCTCGTCGATTCCGGCATTGAGACAGGCACCGCCAAGCCTATCGACTCTGATCGCAGCTCACTCATAACAACAGAGCGAAAACGGAATGACCTTTGAGCTCTGAAGCCTACAAAAAGGGTACCGCCGTGACACCGACGAGCAGCTGGATCGCACAATTTCCCGGACTGCAACGCCTGCCGGGCGAGCTTCTGGCGGTTCTGCACAACCAGAGCGCCGTCATCACCCTACCCGTGGGGACCCGCATCTATGGACCCGGACAGGCACCCGACAGCTACCTGCTGATGCTGGAAGGAACGGTGCGCGTCCAGCAGGTCTCCGACACCGGGCGTGAGATTGTCCTCTACCGGATCGCGGCTGGCGAGAGTTGCGCGCTCACCACGGCCTGCCTGATGGGATATGAAGACTATCTGGCCGAGGCAATCGCGGAGGAGAATGTGCGCGCCGTCGCCGTCCCGCGCGCGACGTTCGACGACATGATCGCGCGGTCGCCCCTCTTTCGCCGCTTCGTATTCACGGCCTTCAGCGCCCGCGTGACTGAGTTGTTCCGCATCATCGATCAGGTTGCGTTTGCTCGGCTCGACATCAGAGTGGCGTACAAGCTGCTCGAACTGTCCCATGGCGTGGAGACGCTTGCAACGACGCACCAGCAATTGGCGTCTGAACTTGGCACGACGCGGGAGGTCGTGAGCCGCATCATGGGTGAATTCCAACGACGAAGCTGGATTGCTTCGACGCGAGGAACCACAACGATCATCGACCGCGCAGCGCTAGAACAGCTCTCGGTCGAACGATGACGGGCCACATGCGGTGGTGCCTTTCGCGCAAATCGTGCGGACGTGTAAAAGGCACAGACAGCTCGCAGGCCACGTCCTAGCGTCTCATCACTCGGCAGTGACCTGATTGGCCCTTCGGCCATCCGCAGCCGAAGATGAGGTGAGCCATGACCCGCAACGTCGGAACGTTTGATCGCGCCCTTCGCACGATCCTTGGATTGGGTTTGATCGCAATCGTATTCGTCGGGCCGCAGACCCCGTGGGGCTGGCTTGGCCTCGTACCACTGGCGACCGCGCTGGTCGGCTGGTGCCCGCCGTATGCCTTGCTTGGCTTGTCCACCTGCTCTGCAAGCGAGTCGAGCGGGGGCACTTCGGCATGACCCGTCTCTTTCTGCTGCCCGGTGATTTGCTGTGCAACGCCTTCGGCCTCCAGAGCGAAAGCGACCACAAGCAGGTGCTCCGAAGTTTCTTCAACATGATGATCTGGGGCGCGATCACCATCGCGGTCGCGCTCAAGGTCTCGCTGTGATGTCAGTCGGAGAGCCTTAATGACGCAATTCACCCCGTTTCAATCTCTGCTGGGCGGTGCCCTGATCGGCCTTGCCGCAGTCCTTCTCATGGCGGTTCATGGAAGGATTGCTGGGGTGACTGGCATTCTTTCCGGGCTGTTGCCGCCAGCGATCGCGCAGGACTGGCAATGGCGTTTGGCATTCTTAGGCGGCATGATCGCAGCACCCTTGGCCTATGGAGCGGTCGCAACCTCGCCCGTGAGTTTCCAGTCACTGGCATCGATGCCAGCGCTGGTTGCTGGTGGCGTGCTCGTGGGTGTCGGCGTGACGTACGGCTCGGGTTGCACCAGCGGACATGGAGTTTGCGGGCTGGCGCGGTTCTCACCCCGATCAGCGGCTGCCGTCCTGACTTTCATGGCAACCGCCGCGCTGACCGTTTTCGTCACACGTCATCTGTTGGGAGGCTGAAGGATGCACGTCATCGCTGCGTTCATGTTCGGATTGATCTTCGGCGTTGGCATCCTGATCTCAGGGATGGGCAACCCTGCCAAGGTGCTCAACTTCTTCGACGTCGCGGGTCACTGGGATCCGAGCCTCGCCTTCGTGATGGGCGGCGCGCTCGCCGTGACCGCTGTCGGCTATCGGTTAGTCCTGAAGCGGCCCTCACCGCTGCTGGCAGAAACGTTCTACGTTCCCACGACGTCACGGATCGATGCGTCCTTGCTGACCGGTGCGGCCATATTCGGCGTTGGCTGGGGCATGACAGGCTTCTGCCCCGGCGGCGTCATCCCGATGCTGGCCACCGGTCACACTGAGGTTTTCGCCTTCGTCGCTAGCCTGATCACCGGATTGATCGTTGCCAAATACGCGAAGGCACCAGCGGATCGCGGCCGCAGCCTGCCGACACCTATCCATCCCGTCCACGGAGAACGACCATGAGCTATCCCATCGATATGACCGTCAAGCCGAAGGTCGCAGCCTTCTTCGAGAAGGACACGAACACGATCAGCTATGTCGTGCGCGATCCGAACTCGGCGTCGTGCGCCATCATCGATTGCGTCATGGACATCGACTATGCGGCCGGCCGCATCAGCTACGCTTCAGCTGATCAACTCATCGAGTACATCCGCGCGAACGGCCTGACGCTGGAATGGTTGATCGAGACCCATGCCCATGCCGACCACCTCTCGGGTGCCCCCTACATCCAAAGCAAGCTCGGCGGCAAGCTTGGCATCGGGGAGCACATCACGACGGTGCAGGACGTCTTCGGCAAGGTCTTCAACGAGGGGACTGAATTCCGTCGCGACGGCAGCCAGTTCGACCGCCTTT
>JBBRKD010000373.1:0-3182 GCA_038218255.1 Hyphomicrobiales bacterium
GACCGTCGACCTTATGCGCGCGGTGGCAGCGCTCCCCAACGGCGCGATCGTGCTGCCGGGGCTGGACTTTGATCTCGATGATGCGGCGTGGGCTGCCATCACGGACGGGTCGGCGGCGGAGAAGCGCCCGCACGCCGAGCATCCCCAGTTTGGATTGAAGACCTTGCTCGACCGGCTCGGTGTGACGCGTGCCGACGTGGTGCCGCTGGAGCGCAAGCCGGTCTCGCGCGCTCGCGCGGCCCGCCATACGCTCGTCAGCCAAGCCATGCGGCCCTCGTCGACCACGGCGGCGTGGCATGGCTTTACAGCAACCGCTGATCGGGCAGCGTACCGGGCAGCCATCGCTGGCGTCACGCTGATCGAAGCGCCGTCTGCCCAGGACGAAGCCGAAACGGTCGCGCTCATTTTGCGGGAGGCCGCAGAAACGCCGGGCGTTACCGCAGCGCTTGTCTCGCCCGACCGGCTGCTCGCCCGCCGTGTTGCCGTTCGCCTCGAAGCCTGGGGCATTCGCGTTGACGATTCCGCTGGCCGTCCGTTCGGGAAGACGGTGCCCGGCACGGTGCTCGACCTGACGATCGAGGCCATGCACCAGAATTTTGCACCGGCTCCTTTGATGGCACTTTTGAAGCATCCGCTGGTGCGGCTTGGCCTTGATCCGTTCGTGATCCGGCGGGCGGCGCGTGCCCTGGAACTGGCGTGCTTCCGTGGCCCCTATCTCGGGCGTGGAATCGACGGCGTGGCGGCAGCGCTGGCCAAGGCCGAAGCCGATTGCGCGCTGGAGAGCGAGACGAGAAGCCAGCGTCGCTCCAAAGCCGTCCGCCGGTTGTTCGACGAGGACTGGCAGGGCGCGCACGACCTTCTCGCGCGATTGAGCCAAGCTGTCGCTCCGCTCACGGCATTGTTTGCCAGCCGCGATCTCACGACGTTGTCGGCGCTCGCGACCGCACATGCAACGGTCGCTCACGCGCTGTGCGCCGTGCCCGAACAAACTCCGACGCCGCCGCTGTGGCAGGGCGAAGCTGGCCGCGCGGCGCAGACGATCTTTGAAGGTCTGACCCAGACCAACAGGCTCGCCCCTGAAATCAAGCCGACGGACTATCCCGATCTCTACCGCTCGCTGATCGCGACCGAAAACGTCCGCCCACGCATCCCGGTCCATCCGCGCCTCTCGATCTGGGGGCCGTTTGAAGCGCGATTGCAGCAGCCCGATATCGTCATCCTCGGGTCGTTAAACGATGGGACGTGGCCTGAAGCTGCCGACCCCGGCCCGTGGCTCAACCGCCCGATGCGGGCAACGCTGGGCTTGCCGGCGCCTGAAGAAAAGATCGGGTATGCGGCGCACGATTTCACGCAGCTTCTGAATGGGGGGCGGGTCTATCTCACGCGCGCTGAAAAGATCGACGGGGTGCCGCGCGTGCCGTCGCGCTGGCTGATGCGGCTTGAAGCGGTACTGGCAGGCCTCGACCTTAAGGACGAGCTGCGCACCGAACACGGGGCGTCGACCTATCTCGCGTGGGCCCGCCTGCGCGATCACACGACGAAGCGTCTCCCGGTTGGACGGCCGATGCCGCGCCCACCCGTTGCGCTGCGCCCGCGCAAACTCTCGGTCTCGGGCGTCGAGACTTGGATCGCCAATCCGTATGCGATTTACGCCAGTCGGATTCTGGGGCTTGAAGCGCTGCCTCCGCTGGGGAGCGAACCCGACGCTGCGATCCGTGGCGCGATCATCCACGAGGCGCTGGCGGGCTTTGTCAAAGAATTCCCCCGCCAGTTGCCAAACGATAGCGAAGCGGCCCTGTTGCGCCATGCCGAACGCGTGTTGCGGGACTGGACCGGACATTCCCGTGTGGCCGCATTTTGGTTGCCCCGTTTTGAGCGCTTCGCCCGCTGGTTTGCCGACACCGAGGGCAGCCGCCGGGTTGGCAAGGAGACACTATCGCTGGCGGAGATATCTGGCTCAATGATCATCGGCCCGCTCGACAACCCGTTCACGCTCACGGCGCGAGCCGACCGGCTCGATACGATCGACGGGGCTATGACGATCACGGACTACAAGACCGGCACGCCACCGCCAAAACCAAAAGTACAGTCCCAAAAAGCGCCGCAGTTGCCGTTGGAGGCAGCCATCGCTCTGGCGGGTGGCTTTGGAACGGTTGCGCCGATGCCGATCGCAGCGCTGCGCTACATCCGGGCCTCGGGCGGCGATCCGGCGGGGGACGAAACCGTCGTTGCGTCAGATAATGCGAGCGATCTTGCGGTCGAAAGCATCGCGGGTCTCAATGCGATGATTGCGAAATTTGATCTGGTGGCGACGCCCTATGCGGTGACGCGGCGCGAGGCCTTCAGCTATGACTACGACGAGTTCGCCCACCTCGCCCGCGTCGCCGAATGGTCAGCCTCAAGCGACGGGGAGCCATCCTGATGTCAACCGACGCTCAGATTGCTGATGCCCAGATCGCTGGCGTGTTGGCCAACACCACCCGCTTGCAACGCGAGGCTGCCGATCCGCGTGCGTCTGTCTGGGTGAGCGCGAATGCTGGCACGGGCAAGACCCACGTGCTCACACAGCGCGTGCTCCGCGTGCTGCTCACCGGGACTGCGCCCGAACGCATTTTGTGTCTGACGTACACCAAAGCTGCCGCCGCCGAGATGTCGACGCGCGTGTTCGATACGCTCGCTGGCTGGGTCGGGCTGTCGGACGCAGACCTTGCAGCGACCCTTACGAAGCTTCTGGGAACGCCGCCCGCGATGAACGAACTGGCGCTCGCCCGGACGCTGTTCACACGCGCGATCGAAACGCCGGGCGGCTTCAAGGTTCAGACCATTCACGCGTTTTGCGAGCGGCTGCTGCAGCGCTTTCCGCTCGAAGCGGGCGTGTCGCCGGGTTTTGAAATTCTCGACGAGGCGACGGCGCGTGCGCTGCTGCGGGGCGCGATCGACGAGACCTTGGATGATGCGACGGGCGACCGCGAGGCGCTGCTCGGTCGCGCGCTGACGACCGCGATCCGGTATGCGGCCGACGATCAGTTCGACGCGGTGCTCGGCCAAGCGATCCGCCAGCGGGCCCTGTTGGACGGCCTCAAAAGGCGGAGCGCGCTTGACGGGCATTCCGATCCGTTTGCGGCCGGGCGCGATCTGTTGAGTACAGCGCTCGGCGTCAGGGCTGGTGCGACGGCGCACAC
>JBBRKD010000374.1:0-3180 GCA_038218255.1 Hyphomicrobiales bacterium
AGCCGCCGGGGTATTGCGCTCATGGTAATTGCGGGCGACCGCGCGCACCCAATCATATCCCCAGAAAAACTCATCGCCCCCCATCCCGGTCAGCAGCACCGGAACATTGGCATCCCGCGCCGCACGGCACAGTTCGTAATAACCGTACCCCGCGATGTCGGCGACCGGCGTATCCATGGCCGCAACCAGCGCCGGAAAATCCTCGACCATCCGCTCGAGATCGATCTCGACCTCGGTGTATTCAGCGTTGAGAGACCGGGCAAAGCGCTTTGCGATGTCGCGCTCGTCGGTTGGCGGCCGTCCGACATAGCCGATCGTGAAGGCGTGAAGTTGCCCTGGATGGTGTTTGGCCGTGAGGGCAGCGACCAGGCTCGAATCGATCCCCCCCGAGAGCGCAACCCCGACGGGGACATCGGCCGATCCCATGCGCTTGCAGGCGACATCGAGGGCGCGCTCGACAATCTCAACAGGATCGCGGGCGGTCTCGAGCGCTGGCACGTCGAGCATGCTCCAATAGCGGCGCGGCGAAGCGTCCAGCGCGGCTGGCGACAGCGTGAGCGTATGCCCCGGCGGCAATTGAGATATGCCCACAATGGGTGCGCCCGGCTCAAGGCAATACTGGAAGGTCAGGAAATCATAGAGCGCCTCGCTTGAGAGGCGTCGGTCAGCCAGCGGGATGACCCGCACCAGCGCTGCCAGCTCGCTGGCCCACCAGACGCGCGAGGCGCCATCGCTGCGCCGGTCTCGATAAAGATAGAGCGGTTTTTCCCCCAGCCGGTCGCGGCCAAGCCACAGCTCGCCCTTCCCGCTATCCCATAGCGCGAAGGCGAACATGCCCAACAGATCGACGACGGCGCGCGCGCCTTTCTCCTCGTAAAGGTGGACGATCGTCTCAACGTCTGACTGCGTGCGCACGGTATGGCCGCGGCCGACAAGATCGCGGCGCAACTGTTGGTGATTATAGATTTCGCCGTTGCACAGCACCGCCAGCGAACGGTCCTCGTTATAGAGCGGCTGGTGACCGCCCGACAGATCGACGATCGACAGCCGACGCATGGCGGCGGCCATGTAGGGCGTTTCAAGCCATCCTTCAGCGTCTGGCCCCCGGTGCAGGAGTGCGCCATTGACAGCTCTGAGCAGAACGAGGTCGTCCGTCCGCAGGGGGGCGCTACAAATGACGCCGCTTATTCCGCACACGTTCGCATCCCCATTCCCACTCGGCTCTCGCCAGCACGCCCGGACCCCGCACGCTCTAACCTCGGCGCAATCGCTATCGTGTCTTCACCGACGACGCCAGCCGCAAACGGTCGAGCCTGAAACAGTCGGCCAGTTACCAACGTCGCACCACGCCATCTTGCTCCCATCGGCCAGATACCACTAGTGTTCAGCTTACGACATTTGCTTGCCTCCACGGTTGGGTTCAACGCAAAGATCGCAACGACTGAAAACGCTCGCCGCATTTTGCGTCTCGTCATGCGCATCTGACATTGGTCCGGGCTGTGTGTCCTCGCAGGGTGTCCCCGCAGGCGGCTCGCGTCCAGACCACAGGGCGGAAGCGCACCACGCGCGATGGCATACCCATAACTCTCGCGACCCGGGACGACATGATGCAAACTCTGACGGGCTACCTCAAGCGACAATCAGCCGAGCGGAAATACAAGGCATTCCTCGCCGCAGGCAATCCTCCCTGGAAAGCTGGCTACGACACCCATAAGGTCCGCTCGATCACGGCAGCCATCAACGATCCAGCCTTCGACCCCGAACGCCTAGCCAAGGATTACGGTTGGCGGCTTGACGAGCGCATCGTCGAATACCCGTGGCTCTTATCGCGCCTGCCGAGCGGGCCGGGTCGGATGCTCGATGCCGGCTCGACGCTCAATCATACGCATGTGCTCGCGCACCCCAAGCTCGTCGAGAAATCTCTGTTCATATCGACGCTAGCGCCTGAGGCCTCGGCTGACTGGCAGCGCGGCATTTCCTACGTCTATGAGGATCTGCGCCAGTCGTGCTTTCGCGATGGCTATTTCGACTATGTGGCCTGTATCTCGACCATCGAGCATATCGGTCTCGACAATACGATGCTCTACACGAGCGACCCCGGCAAGAACGAGACAGACCGCACGGGCTATCTCGCCTGCATCGCCGAGTTCCGCCGCATTCTGAAGCCGGGCGGCACGCTGTTCCTCTCGATGCCATTTGGCAGCCGGGCTAACCACGGCTGGTTCCAGATTTTTGATGCCGCCATGGTCGATGACGTCATCGCAACCTTCGCACCGGCGGCCACCCGCGAGACCATCTACCGCTATCTGCCAGAGGGCTGGACGGTGTCCGACCGCGCGTCTGCCAAGGACGCGACATATTTCGATATCCACAAGCAGAAGAAGTACGACGCCGACTTTGCGGCAGCCTCTCGGGCCGTGGTTGCCCTCGAACTGGTCGCCCACAACCTGGGAGGGCCGTGATGGCCATCGAGCCCGGTTGGATAGCAAAGCGCGTGGGCGGGCTCACGCGACTGATGCAAGGCAACGCCAAATCCAACAAGCGCCGCGCCACCGACACCTGTGACATCGCGCGCGATGCGGTCATCCATTCAACGGCGAACTTGCACAACCTCCGCGCCGTCAAATCAGCAATCTGCGTCGGGTCACAATCCCACGTGAGGGGCGAACTCCTGGTGTTTGGGCACGGCGGCGACATCACGATCGGCCGGTATTGCTACATTGGCGAGCAGACCCGCATCTGGTCGGCAAAGACCATCACCATCGGTGACCGCGTCCTGATCTCACATCTGTGCACCGTGATGGACAGCTTGACACACCCGCTCAATCCCGACGCGCGCCACGCTCAGTTCAAGGCCATCATCACCGGCGGCCACCCGCGCGAGATCGATCTCGATGAACGCTCAGTCATCATCGAAGACGACGTGCTCATCGGTTGCCACAGTGTCGTCCTGCGCGGTGTCAAGATCGGGCATGGAGCCGTGATCGGGGCCGGCAGCGTCGTCACCGGTGACATTCCACCCCTGGTCGTTGCAGCTGGCAATCCAGCGCGCGTGATCCGGCCGCTCACGGAGAGCGAAAGGGCGCCAATGATGGAGACCCGAGCAAAGCTTGACCGATAGCGCCCTTGGTGGTCACACACCGCAAGATCGTCGCAGCGGCGCGACCAGAGCCGCCCGAT
>JBBRKD010000375.1:0-3173 GCA_038218255.1 Hyphomicrobiales bacterium
GACGAGATCAGATTGAACTCCTTACGCTGGACGGTATTCGTCTTTCCACTGGCCGTTGCGAAACGCGCACCGGCCGTCACCGTCACAGATGCAATCAGGACCCTAAGCTATGGCGTCGGCTGGAAACACCATGACCCGCACGAACGGCCAAGCCGCAAAAGAGCCCCATGGTGAGCCTGCGGCGTCGGCGGTGGAAATAGGTCTGACCGCTGCGATCATTGCTGTGACGGATGATGAACCCCTCGTTCTCATCGTCAACGATCCGCAGGTCGGCCCGTCGATCGATGGACTGCCGTTTGGGCCGTTTTCGCCGCTTGAGCATCGCACGCTTGAAATTGGGTTGCGGTCGTGGGTTGCAAAGCAGACCGGCATCGAACTTGGCTATGTCGAACAGCTGTACAGTTTCGGTGATCGTGGGCGGCATGCGCAATCGGAAGATTCAGGGCCCCATGTGGTCTCCATCGGGTATCTTGCCCTGACGAGGGGCGGCGACCTTGCAAGTGCCTGCAACACTTGGCGGAGTTGGTATCATTATTTTCCGTGGGAGAACCGTCGGAGCGGCCCGCTCCCGTTGCTCGAACAGGACATTCTTCCGCGGCTGGAGGCGTGGGCGCGCGCACCGCTTCATCCCGCTGCCCCGGCGCGACCTGTGGGGCGGCAAGAGCGCGTGCGCATGTGCTTTGGCACTGACGGGGGAGCCTGGGACGAAGAAAAAGTCCTCGACCGCTACGAGCTTTTGTATGAGGCGGGGCTCGCCGCTGAAGCGGAGCGCGATGGACGGCTGACGCTTGACGCGGGCCGCATGCCGGTTGGTGCCGCCATGCGTTTTGACCATCGGCGCATCCTTGCCACCGCCATGGGGCGATTGCGCGGCAAGATCAAATACAGACCCGTCATCTTTGAACTGTTGGCCGATCAGTTCACGCTGTTTGAGCTGCAACGGACCGTCGAGGCGATCCTCGGCCCGCATCTGCACAAGCAGAACTTTCGACGGCTGGTGGAAAGCGGCGGTCTCGTCGAGCCGACCGGTGAGGTCACGTCTGCGACTGGCGGGCGGCCCGCCAAGCTGTATCGCTTCCGCCGCGATGTGTTGCTCGAACGGCCATCACCTGGCGTGCGAATTAAGCTCAGCCGTGGGTGAGTTCGCAGTTGCGACAGAGCGGCTGCAATAAAAAACGCGCATGGTGTTATTTTTGCCACGCAATCGTCGAAAGTCCCGACCTGAACTGAATCCGACTTTCACGGGCCAGTGATCTCTCCTAGCGTCTGCACAATACATCAGTGGGCTTTTGCCTGTTGTTTTGGCGTTGTGGGGCATTTCTATGCGTTTTGTATCGCGTTCGGTTGCCGCGTTGGCCGTTGCCGGATTTTTGATCAGTTCACCCTCTCATGCGCAGCGCGTGATCGTGTTTGGCGATAGCCTTTCAGATACCGGGAATGCGCGTGCGCTGACGGGAAATTTCACGCCGGGTGCGACGTCGCCGCTCGGGCGGTATTCGTCGGGTACCAACTGGATCGACCAGACCTTTGGGACCACCAGCGCTTTCTATGCAACGGGCGTCACCACAGGGAACGTCGATCTGGCGATTGGTGGCGCGCGGACAGATGCGCTCGCGCCCAACGGGTTTGATCGCGGGATCGCGCTGCAGATCGGGGACTTTGCTGCAGCTGGCGGCGCAATCGGCGCTCGCGATACGGTTGTGATCTGGGGCGGGGCTAACAACCTCTTCCAAGGACTTCCAGCAGCTGCCGCCAATCCGGCCACGGCGGTCGCGACACTGACGGCTAACACGGTCGTTCCGGCCGCAACAGCGATGCTTGGCGATGTTCAGGCCACGATCACGGCCGGGGCACGGACCCTTATCGTCCCTAATCTGCCAGATTTTGCCGGGCTGCCAGGAATTGCGGCTAACGGGGCTAACTTTGCCGCTTTGGCTAGCTTCGGTTCGGGGGCCTACAATTCGGCGGTCGCAACCGGCTTGGCGCAAATCGCGGCCAGCGCTCCGCGTGGCACGAATATCATCCAAGTGGATACGGCGGCGCTCTTTCGCGTTGTCATCGCAAATCCAGCCTCGTTTGGTTTCACAAACACGACCGGCACGTGCCAAGCCAACCTTCCAACGTGCAGCAGTTTTGTGTTCTGGGATGCGGTCCATCCGACAGAACGCGCCTATGGCTATCTCGCGCAATACGTCGGGCTGCTGCTCAACCCGACATCGGCCATCGTTCAGACGGCGCGGCTGAGTGAATCTGGTCTCTACGCCAACGAAGTGATTTCAAACCAGGTGTTTGACCGTCTGGCGGCTTTCGTCTCGGGCACTTACGCTGATCGGAACGGGCCGTACGCGGAAGTCATTGGAACATTCGGGTCGTATGACGCCGACGGCGCGAAGGGTGGCTTCAACATGCACCTCGGCGGCGTGCGCGGCGGGGTGGATCAGAAATCGGGAGCAACGCTGACGGGTGTGTCGGTCAGCATCCTGTCGGGGTCGTTGTCCTCGGGCACGATCAAGAGCGATCTTCAATCCTTCCGAGGAGACGTTTACGCCACCGCGCTCTATGGAAATGCGTTCGTTTCTGGAAACGTTGGGATCGCAAGCCTCGATTACTCTGGGATCGAACGTGAAACCGGCATTGCGACTGTGAAAGCCAGCGGCAGCACGTCTGGCTACGTCGGCACGGTTGCAGCCGAAGCGGGCTTCTTGCAGTCGATTGGCGGCCTGACGATTGTGCCTTCAGCGCGCATCACATATTTTCATCAGAAGCTCGATGGCTATCAGGAAGCTGCTGATCTCTTGGCCTTGAACTTCGACTCGCGCGAAACCGACGCTGTGCTGGTGGGCGGGAAAGTCCGCGTTGTCGGGGCACTTCCGGGCATCGGCCTGGGATCAACCGCATTCGGCGAGGTCGGATATGCGGGATATGTCTCGTCCAGCACAGACCCGCTCAAAGCGCAGTTTGCAAACAATACAGCGCTCCCGACCACGGCCAGCGCAGGTGAACTGGCGGGGCCGGGCGTGACCGCCAAAGTCGGGCTTTCAAGTGAGATCGGTCAAGGCGCGTTTCTCGATTTGCAGTATGGGATCGCGGTTCATGATGGGGGTGGCGAGACCCACACCGGCGACATTCGGTTGAAGGCGACGTATTAAACGCCACCGGTCGAAGGTGATCTC
>JBBRKD010000376.1:0-3162 GCA_038218255.1 Hyphomicrobiales bacterium
GCAGGCATCCCCTTCATCGGCGGCAAAACCGTCGGCGACGTGGTGGACGCGCAAGCTCATGCGCTGCCTGAAGCGCTCGCGCGTGCTGGCCGCCCGGTCCGCACCTTCGACATTCCCGTGCTCGATGAACACGCGATCGGCGCTCTCATGATGCATTTCATGCTGGAAACGATCCTCGCTGGCCGTCTCTTAGGCCTCGACCCCTTCGACCAACCAGCTGTCGAACTTGCCAAAATCCTCACCAAAGAGAGGCTGGCGGGGAAATCATGACCGCGCTAGACGCTGGCAGCGTGCAATGATCGGCTCTCTCGTGGCATCCTGACTGAGGAGCGTCGAATGGCCAGTGGCAATCGCACGGGCACCGCTTGGATGGCGGTGGCAGCGCTGGTGCTACTGGCGGTGGGCGGCGTCGTGTTCTCGCAGAGCCGCTCTGACCTCCGCACACAAGAGATCATCTCGTCGGGCGGGGGGGTCCAAACGATCGCCACGATCACCAACGCGGAGGTCTCCTATGGCAGCCACAACCGGTTGAAAACGTATTCCATCGCGCTCGCCTGGCAAGACCTCGCAGGTCTGCCTCGCAAATATGGCCCGACCCATGTCAGCCTCGCTTACTGGCAAAAAATTACGCACGATGACGTGCAAACCGTGGCCACGACGCGGCTGACATATCTAAACGAAGATGCATCCGCCAGACCGGTCATTATGGATGACGCCGAGGAACGGCAGTTCCAAGACACCTTCGGTGTCTATGCCGGGGGCGCGATGCTGTTTGGAGCGGCGATCCTCGCGCTGTTCCTCACCCGGCGACTGATCGGGATATAGTAAAAAAAAAGTCCGATTCGTTTCAGAAGGCCGCCGTGCCCCATGACCATCCGCCAGCTCACCCCGCAAACCGTCAACCGGATCGCCGCCGGTGAGGTGATTGAGCGTCCAGCGAGCGTCGTCAAGGAACTGGTCGAAAACGCCATCGATGCTGGCGCCCGCGAAATCGACGTCGTGATCACATCCGGCGGGCTCTCCCTCATCCGCGTGACCGACGATGGCTGCGGCATGGCGGCCGCCGACCTTGCGCTGTGCGTCGAGCGCCACGCCACCTCCAAACTGCGCGACGACGATCTCTTCGACATCCGCACGCTCGGCTTTCGCGGCGAGGCCCTGCCCTCCATCGGCTCGATCGCAACGCTCTCGATCGCGTCGTGCCCAAGACTAAATGGAAGCGCGCTCGAAGTGATCGTGGACAAGGGCGCGAAAAGCCCATTGAAGCCCGCAGCCGTCAACCTCGGCACCCGCATCGAAGTCCGCGACCTGTTTTCGGCCACGCCCGCCCGCCTCAAGTTCTTGAAATCCGAACGCGCCGAAAGCGCAGCCGTCACCGATGTCGTCAAGCGCCTCGCCATGGCGCACCCAGCCGTCGGCTTTTCGCTGACAACCGGCGAACGCACCGGCCTGCGCCTGCCAGCCAGCCCAGAGTCATCCGACGGGCTGCTCGCCCGCTTGGGCCGCAACATAGGCGCAGACTTCCTCGCCGACGCGCTCGCGCTATCGGGCGAACGCGAGGGCATCACGCTGTCGGGCTTTGCGGGCCTCCCGACGCTCCACCGCCAAGACGCGTCGCAATTGTTCCTGTTCGTCAACGGCCGCCCGGTGCGCGACAAACTCCTCGTCGGGGCCGTCCGCGCCGCCTACGGCGATCTCGTCCCCCGCGGCCGCTATCCGCTGCTCGCCCTGTTCCTCACGCTCGAACCCCGCGCCGTGGACGTCAACGTCCATCCGGCCAAAGCCGAGGTTCGCTTCCGCGACCAGGGTGCCGTCCGCTCGCTGCTGATCGGCGGGCTCGCCCAGGCCCTCCATGCCGCCGGTCACCGCGCCAGCCAATCGGGCGGAGGCGACACGGTCGCAACGCTGGAAGCAGCACTCGCCCGCGATAGGTCATCCACCGCAGCAAGCCCCGCCCGGCCTTTATCTGCCTACGGCGGCCATCACGGCGCGCGCGCCTCGGGCTTTGGCGAAGCGATGCAAGCTCCGTTCGATTATGCCAATACCCCGAGCGCCAACGCCACCCCCGCGCAGTCGGCCGCACCACCCGAACTGACCCGCCGCCCGTTGGGAGCCGCCCGCGCCCAGCTCCACGAAACCTACATCGTCGCCCAAACGGAAACGTCCGTCGTCATCGTCGACCAGCACGCAGCCCACGAACGCCTCGTCTACGAGCGCATGAAAACGATGCTCGCCAACGGCGGCGTCGCCCGCCAGGGCCTGCTCATCCCCGTCATCGTTGAACTCGACGCCGACGACGCAGCCCGCTTGGTCGAGCGCGCCGATGAATGGGCCGAACTCGGCCTCGTCCTCGAAGCATTCGGCCCCGGCGCGATCGCCGTCCGCGAGGTCCCAGCCCTGCTCGGCACCTCAGACGTGGCTGCCCTCGTCCGCGATCTTGCGAGCGACCTCACGGATGAAGCCGAACCCCGCGCCCTGCGCGACCGCCTGGAGGCCGTCTGTTCGCGCTTTGCCTGCCATGGCAGCGTGCGCGCTGGCCGCCGGTTGACCGGGGAAGAAATGAATGCGCTGCTGCGCGAGATGGAAGCGACGCCCCATTCCGGCCAATGCAACCATGGCCGCCCAACCTACGTCGAACTCAAATTGACCGACATCGAGCGCCTGTTCGGCCGCCGCTGACACGAGATCGAGCCCCCACCATGCCCCTGAAACTCGTCCCCATCCTGATCCTTCTCATCGGGGGAGCCATCGTGGCCTATGGCCTCTGGCAGCGCCAAGCAAATCCCCCCGTTGTGCTCGCGACCGGCGCGTTCCAGTTCGCCGACAAATCCGGCACCGTCCTGATTTTCCCCAAGCGCACCGTCGCCGTGGGCGGCTTTGAAACCACCGAAATCCAGCTCCCCGGCGGCACCTGGATCGACTGCCGCCGCGATTGCGCCGAGGCGATCCGCACCGAGCACACCGAGTTCTGGGACACCCGAATGCTCAACAAACGCTGATAAGCCCCGCGCGAGAGGTCAGCAGAACCCAACAAGATTGAACAGCGACGGGTCAACCATTTTGCTGCCGCGTTTGAAACTTCTGCCCCCATACGATTGTTATACTGCTCAGCTAGCGTTGTTTGTGGTCTATACGGATTTGGCCGGGGTGGGCTGCACAACG
>JBBRKD010000377.1:0-3155 GCA_038218255.1 Hyphomicrobiales bacterium
AGAAGCTCTCACGCGCGAGCTTCATCAAGGCCGCCGGGCGTCCGTCCTGCCCGGTCGAAATGGTCAGGTTGGCAATCGGTCTGCCCTCGTTGGACGACACCAGCGTGCGCAGCGAGCAAAAGCGTTGTTTGAGCTTGATCACCTCATCGCACACATACGTCCAGGCACCCCTGGTGCCCGAAAAGCGGGTCACGGCACCGTCCCGGTACAGCGTCGGATCGATGGCAATCGAAGACAGCGGCTGATCGCGTGCAGCGGTTGGGTTTTGGGCCTGCGACAGCGCGGGCAGGCAAATCAAGGCAACGATCAGTGCGCCCCGGGCGGTGGGTCCGCGTGGTTTGGGCATGACGGTTCTCCAGGCGTTGACGGCTTGGCTCCAGGTCGCGTGCGCAAGAAAATAACGGCATTTTATATTCGCCAGAAAACGTTGGAAAACATTAGGTTGAGGTAGTACTGCATACCACCCGAAGCGCGCGGACCCTAACCGCACTGTGGACAAACAACAATCTTAAATTGTGTTTTCAACAGAACACACGCTGATGCAGGGAGATGAATTCGGCACAGGAATCTTGATCCCATGGATACCTTCGAACCCGCGATCCGCGCTCTGGCCAAGTCCTATGACGACGTGCCCTACGACAGCCGCCCGTTCCCCCAAAGCCACCCGGCTAAGTTGGCGGGTCTGGCGCGCCTGTTCGGGCTCGCCCCTCCCGATGTCGCAACAGCACGGATTTTGGAATTGGGGTGCGCGGCCGGGGGCAACATCATTCCAATGGCCGTAAGTTACCCTCAGGCCCACTGCGTCGGCGTCGATCTTTCGCCCAAGCAGGTGGCAGTTGGGCAGGCGCGCGTCGCAGCATTAGGGCTGACGAACATCCAGCTGCGCAACCAGTCGATCATGGACCTAAGCGTCGGGCATGGTCAGTTTGATTACATCATCTGCCATGGCGTCTATAGCTGGGTGCCGCAGCCGGTACGTGACGCGATCCTGCGGGTCGCCAACGAAAATCTGAGCCAGAACGGCGTCGCCTACATCAGTTATAATGTGCATCCCGGCTGGCGACTGCGCGGCGTGCTGCGCGAAGCGATGTTGTTTCATATCCAGGGGATCGACGCAGCCGCCGATCGCGCGCAGGCGGCGCGGTCATTCTTGAAGCAACTGGCCGAGATCACAGATCGCGCCAGCGCCTACGGGCAGATGCTGCGCCAGGAAGCGGCAGCTCTTGCCCAGCATGAAGACCACTACATCATCCACGAGTACCTCGAGCACAACAACGATCCCTGCTACGTGGAAGAATTCCTCCGGCGGGCGCGGACTGCGGGATTGGCCTATTTGACGGAGGCCAATCTGAACGTGACGATCGCCGAAAGTTTTGGCCCCGAGGCTGGTCGCATGCTGCGCGAGCTGTCCGGCAACCGGCTGGACCGGATGGAACAGTACATCGATTTTCTCACAGGTCGCACGTTCCGCCAGTCGCTGCTGGTCAAGGGTGCGCAGGAAGCGCAGATCATGCGCTCGCTGGGTCCGCAGTGTCTCGAGGGATTGAGCCTTAGGGCCCAGATTGCGCAGAGCGAAGAACCAACCACCGGCTCCTATGTCCTGCGAGACGGTGCGGGTCGGTCGCTGACGACGACCAACGCGACCGTGCGCGATGCGATCCTTGCGCTGGGTCGCGCGTTCCCCGCCGTCTGCACGCCAACCGAACTGGTCGAAAGCCTGCCTGCCGAAGATGAAGCGCGCCGAACCGAGGTCACGCCACAGCTCAACGACGCGCTCTTCAAGATGGTGCTGATCGGGATGGCTGAGGTGTGCAGCGACCAGACCCCGATAACCCAGACGGTGTCGGATCGCCCGCTGGCCTTGTCGCTAGCACGCGCGGACGCAGCCGCTGGCCGGACCTGGACCACCAGCGCGTGCCATGAGACGGCGTACCTGAGCGTCGTGCAACGCGCGATCTTGCCGTTGCTCGACGGCACGAACGATCATGCGGCCCTGGCGGCTGCCTTGGCACAATCGGCACGCAGTGGCGCCATCAGCTTTCTCCACGCCGGAGAACCGGTAACAGACAACGAGGGCATTGACGCTGCAGCCGCCGAGCACTTGCGACCGGCCTTGGCAGCGTTGGCGGCATCGGCGGTGTTAATCGGCTGAGGTTAGACGGCTGAGCGAAGCCTGCTGAGTTACGCCAACAGCCCGTCGAAAGGCTTCACGGCAGCGCTGCCCGGGAACACGGTGTTGGCGAGTGCGCCGTCGGGAATGCCGAGGTGGTCGCGCAGCACGCCCTTCATGATGGCGCGCAGGTCGCGGGTCGGCTTGAGGTCGCGTCCTTCATACAAATTGGCGTCCGCAAGGCCTGGCCAGTCTGCCAGCACACGTCCGCCCTTCACCGCGCCGCCGAGCAGAATGGCAACCGTTCCGGTGCCGTGATCGGTGCCCTCGGTGCCGTTGGTGCGCGCCGTGCGGCCAAACTCGGTGACGATCAAAACGGCGGTATCGCGCCACGCCGGACCCATGCCATCGGCGAAGGCGCGGATGGCGGCATCAAGGCCCGCAAACTTGTTGGCGAGCTGGCCCGTGATGACGCCCTCGTTGGCGTGCGTGTCCCAGCCGTCAAACGACAGCGCGCCGATGCGCGGGCCGCCGGGTGTGGTCATGAACCGGGCGGCGGCTTCCGCCGTGCCGATAAAGTCGCGGAACGGGCGCGGGGGCGCAGGCGTGGTGCTAGGCGTTGCCGCTGGCGTGGAGGCAGGCGCTGCGGAGAGACCAGCGACCTGCGCTCCAACCGTCGCGACCTTGTCGATCTCCAGACCGTCCGCGAAGGCCTTGGCGAGCTTGGGGTCGGTGTGGGCATAGAGATCCATCAGCCGCTCGATCGTCTGCTCGCGCAGCGGCAGCGTGTAGGCTTTCGGTGTCCACGACATGACGGGTGCTGAACCCCGCATCACGAGCGGAACGACGGCCCCCATGGAGAGGCCCTTTTGACCCTCGGTCGAGCCGGCCGATGGCAATCCGCCGAGCGCGCGGTTGAGCCAGCCAGATGTGCTGGGGGCAACGCCGCCAAGCCCGCTTTCGAGCACGTCCTGTCCGTCAAAGTGCGACCGGCCACGGTAGGGCGTCGAGACCGCGTGGATCACGGTCGCTTCGCGCTTGGTGT
>JBBRKD010000378.1:0-3133 GCA_038218255.1 Hyphomicrobiales bacterium
TGCGTTCGCCTTCCCCTTCGCCGCGCAGAATGTCGGCTGCCTTTGTCGCATCGGCGCGGATGATCGTCACGTCGCGGTCAGCGTTGGCCGTCACCCGGTTCTTTTCAGCATCCCCCTGGGCGCGCAGCTCTGTCGCGACCCGCTCACGGTCGGCGCGCATCCGCGCAAATACGCTCTTGGAAATGTCGGGGTGGAGGTTTGCCCGCTTCAAGCGCACGTCGACGACCTCGACGCCATAGTCTTTGCCTTCCGCATTCACGACCGTCGCGATCTGCTTCATCAGGCTTTCGCGCTTGTCCTTGACGACTTCCGACAGCCGCGCGGTGTTGACGACGTTGCGGATGGTCGATTCGACCACCGGTCCCATCACCTGCGTGATGCGCGCAGCACTGCGGACGTTCTGATAAAACTTCAACGGGTTGACGATCTTGTAGCGTGTATACGCATCAACCACCAACCGCTGCTGATCGTTGGTTGTCACCTCAAGTTCGTTGGTGTCGAGATCAAGAATGCGCTTGTCGAAAATCTCGACCGTGTCGAGGATTGGGGCTTTCCATTTCAAGCCCGGCGTCTGGATGACCTCTTTGGGGTCGCCAAAGCGCAAGACGATCGCCTGTTCGTTCTGGTGAACGATGAAAGCGGACGCATAGAGACCTGCGGCTGCAAGGCCAAGCAGGACAAGGAGGGTGCCTAGGAAAAAACGCATCTCAGTTGGCTCCCTCGGTCTTCTTCTTCTGGGTCAATTCGCCAAGCGGCAAATACGGCACGACGCCCTGCCCACCCTTGCTGTCGATCACGATCTTTTCTGAGCCGCCAAGCACGCGTTCCATGGTTTCGAGATAAAGCCGCTGACGGGTCACGTCGGGCGATTTCTTGTACTCGTCATAGACCTTGATAAAGCGCGCGGCCTGACCCGTGGCTTCGGCAATCGTCTGATCGCGGAAGCCTTGCGCGTTGGCCTTGATGCGGTCCGCATCGCCTTTGGCGACGGGCACGACCTGATCGGCGTATTTCTGCGCTTCTTTGACTTTGGTTTCGCGGTCTTGGGCTGCCGACTGCACTTCGCGGAAGGCTGCGATCACCTCCTGCGGTGGATCGACTTCCTTGAGCTGGACCTGGTCGATCTTGATGCCCGCGCCATAGCTGTCGAGAATTTCCTGCATGCGCTTTTGCACCGACTTCTGCACGTCGGTTCGTGCTTCGGTTAAAAGCTGGAGCAAGGCGGTCTGTCCGACCACTTCGCGCATCACGCTTTCGCCAACCTCCTTCACGGTCAGTTCGGGGCTGTGGATGTTGAACAGATACTTTTGTACCTCATCCAGCTTGATGCGCCAGTAAACAGCGAACCGCACGTCGACGATATTTTCATCGCCCGTCAGCATCATCGTGCTGTCACCCCGGTTCGACGAACCGCCCGTGGTCCGCGTCCCGATGTCGACGATGCGCTGGTCGGTAACCTTGAGCACCTTCACTTCGTCGATCGGCGGTGGCAGGCGGAAATGCAGGCCGGCTGGCTCCTGGCGTTGGAATTCGCCAAAGCGCAGCACGACGCCAAATTCGTCCGCGTTCACACGGAAGAAAAATGCGTTCCAAGCGATCAACGCGCAGCCTAAGGCTGCGGCGAGAAGGAGGATGGGGCCCGGGAGACCGCCGCCGTCCATGGCGCGCTTCATGCGGTCTTGGCCGCGCTTCAGGATGTCTTCAAGATCGGGGGGCTGATTGCCGCCGCCACCGCTGCCCTGGCCCCAGGGGCCACCTCCCCCGCCGCTACCGCCACCATTGCCGCCGCCGCTTTTCCAGCCGCCGCCGCCGCCTTGATTATTCCAGGGCATGCCGCTCAAAACCTTTTGTGATTGCTGGTTACTGTTGACTTGCGTGGAAGACCAGTGTCGCTCGTCTTCGGACGCGCTAGAAAGCCTTACGTTCCAAGCGCGGGTATAGGCCACGGCACTAGGTGACGCAAATCCCGGTCTAGGTTCATCGCCAGTGTATCTGGTAAAGCGCGCCCAACGTTCAAGCCCGGATGCGATCCAGGGTTATCAAGACGGCTGCACAATCGTCCTTTGGGCCTTGCGGGATAACTTCGCGCGCCGTTTCGCGCCAGCGGCTACGGTCAAAATCGGGGAAAACCGTGTCACCGTCGGGGCTCGCCTCCACGCGCGTCCAATAGATGCGATCGGCCGTGTCCAGCACTTGGCGATAGATATCGGCCCCGCCGATCATCATGATTTCGTCGGTCCCGCGCTCGTTGGCCAGCGTGCGAGCCCGTTCGATCGCAGGCTCAAGCGCTGGAAACACCTCAACGCCGGGGCTCGCAAACCCTGCGTCCCGCGTGACGACGAGATTGTCCCGGCCGTCCAGCGGTTTGCCGAGCGAGGCAAACGTCCGCCGCCCCATGATCATGGGTTTGCCCATCGTGAGCCGCCGGAAGGTTTTGAGGTCGGACGATAAGCGCCATGGCAAGCCACCGTCCCGGCCGATGATGCCGTTCTCGGCCACAGCGACGATGAGGGAGATTTTCATGATTCAGGCCCGCGGCGGGGCCGTTCGTTGCTGGATTTGCAGACCGCAGTTTTTCTGAATGCCCGCTTTTTCAACCGCCTCAAACTCCCCTTTAAGTCTTCCGAGCTCTGCTGTCGTTTGATCATTCCCACTAACGAAAAACGCTGCTGGCCAAAAAATGATGATCGCTGCCGTGGTCGTCAGCGCGTCGTTTGTCGCTTTCTGATCCTGAGCACCTGACAATGAACCCACGCGAGAGGATATTCGCTGCGCTTCTTCACCTAGTTGTCTGCAGGTGTAGCTTTGATATTGCAGGGGCGACACGTAACTGGCGGCGACTTTGTCTGAGCTAGATGAGCACCCAAGAAGAGCGCTGGAGCCGACCATTATTCCCGCAACAGATACTTTTACTGAAGCCCACATCACGTTTCCCCCGTTTTCGATGCGCTAGAGCGATAGGCGGGCTCGCGTAAATTGTCGAGGCGCCGCTCACACCGCCACCGCAGCTTTGATGTGGGGATGGGGATCGTAGTCGGTGAGGTTGAAATCCTCGAACCGGAACGCGAAAATGTCGGTCACCGTCGGATTTAGATGCATCGTCGGTAGCGGGCGCTGCGTGCGCGACAGTTGT
>JBBRKD010000379.1:0-3121 GCA_038218255.1 Hyphomicrobiales bacterium
CTCCTGATCAGCAAGCCCATGGCCAAATGGTCAACCGGCGCGCAGGTCATTTCGCAGCCTTCCAATGCCGACGAGCAATGGCTCGTTGACACCGTCGCGAAGCTGTCGGTTCGCGCTGGCATCCGTCCGCCCGAGGTTGCGATCTACGAAGGCGAGCCCAACGCGTTTGCGACCGGTGCCTTCAAGAACTCAGCCCTCGTCGCCGTATCGACGGGCTTGCTGCACACGATGAACCACGACGAAGTCGAGGCGGTTCTCGCCCATGAGGTCGCCCATATCGCCAACGGCGACATGGTGACGATGACCCTCATCCAGGGCGTCGTGAACACGTTCGTCGTCTTCCTGTCGCGGATCGCTGGCTACATGGTCGACAAAGCGATCAACAAGGATGGCGATGGTCAAGGCATCGGCTATTTCGTCTCATCGATCGTCTTCCAAATCCTGTTTGGTGTCCTCGCGTCGCTTGTCGTCGCTTGGTTCTCGCGCCATCGCGAGTTCCGCGCCGATGCGGGTGCGGCCGGCTACATGGGGCAGCCCAACAGCATGGTCAACGCGCTCGCCCGTTTGGGCGGTGTCCAGCCCGGCACCCTGCCGCAAGGCATGGCGGCCTCTGGAATTAGTGACGCCCCTGGCATGATGGCGCTGTTCTCAACCCATCCGCCGATTGAAGCGCGCATCGCAGCGCTTCGAGGCGTGCGTCGCTAATCAGGCGGCGATCAGGCGGCGAGCCATAACTGGGAACGCTCATTCAGCCGCGTGACGGAACAGGGTGGGCGCGAGGGCAAAACTATCCGCGCGCGCCATGGCCCACGCGTTCTTAAAGCGGGGGTCCTCCGTTCCGCTGAGAAGCTCGCCAGGCTTCAGGCTTGGATACATGTCTGCGAGCGTCACGACGCGGTCGGGTGCTGCACGCCGCGAGATCAGATGCGGTGTTAACTCGCGCGGATGGCTCAAGCCGGCAGCCGCAATAATCTCAGCCAGCGCCATGACTGTTTCGCGGTGGAAGTTCGCAACTCGCTGGGCCTTGTCCGTCACAACGATCGCCCGCTGACGGGACGGATCTTGCGATGTCACGCCCGTCGGGCAATGGCCCGTGTGGCACGCCTGCGCCTGAATGCAGCCAACAGCGAACATGAACCCGCGCGCCGCATTGCACCAGTCAGCGCCAAGCGCCATCACGCGCGCCATGTCGAACCCGCTGATGATCTTACCAGCAGCGCCGAGCTTGATGTCCTGGCGCAGTCCAGCCCCCACCAGCGCCGCGTGAACGAACGTCAGCCCTTCGCGCAAGGGCATGCCGAGATGGTCCATGAACTCGAGCGGGGCAGCCCCCGTACCGCCCTCCGTGCCGTCGACCACGATAAAATCGGGCACAATGCCGGTTTCGAGCATCGCCTTCACGAGCCCCAGGAACTCCCAGGGGTGGCCGATGCAGAGCTTGAAGCCAACTGGCTTACCGCCCGACAGCCGCCGCAGCTCGGCGATGAACTGCATCATTTCAATCGGTGTCGAGAAGGCCGAATGTGCCGCTGGCGACACGCAATCCTCACCCTGCGTCACGCCCCGGATGCGCGCGATCTCCGCTGTCACCTTCGCGCCCGGCAACACGCCGCCATGCCCGGGCTTTGCACCCTGCGACAGCTTGATCTCGATCATCTTGATCTGCGGATTGACGGCTGTTTGCGCAAACCGCTCAGCCGAAAACGTCCCGTCGGTGTTGCGCGCGCCGAAATAGCCCGAGCCCAACTCCCAGATGATGTCGCCGCCGTGCTCTGCGTGATACGGCGAAAACCCGCCTTCACCGGTGTCGTGGGCGAAGTCGCCGATCTTGGCACCCTTATTCAGCGAGCGGATTGCGTTCGCCGACAGCGACCCGTAGCTCATCGCCGAGATATTGAACACGGACGCGGAATAGGGCTGCGTGCAGGCCGAGCCGCCGATCGTGATACGGAAACAATCGGTGCAAACGTGCTTAGGCGCCATCGAGTGCGTGAGCCATTCGAACGGCGTCTGATAGACGTCGTACTGGGTCCCGAACGGGCGCTTGTCGAGTTCGCCTTTCGCGCGCTGATAGACGATCGCGCGCTTGTCGCGCGAAAACGGCATGCCGTCCTTGTCGCCTTCAAAAAAATACTGGCGCATCTCGGGGCGGATCGCCTCGAAGAAATATCGCAGGTGGGCCGCAATGGGATAGTTTCGCAAGATTGCGCGCTTCGTTTGCGTCACGTCGCGAATTCCGACGGCCGCCAACGTTCCAGCGACAACTAACAGCGCAAGCCACGCCGTGGCCACGCCAAACCCTGTGATCAAAGCTGCGGCGCTCGCAACAGCTGCAAGGATGGACAGCGTGAGGAGCAGATAGCGAACCTCGAATGGCAGCAGCAACGTCCGCATCGCGTGATCTTTCCGGTTGAGTGCGTCGTGACGTTTCACCGTAGCCGTGTTACGCGACCGTTTCGCGAATGTTACCCACGCCCAACTGCCAACCATAGAGCCAATCGTAGCTGCCGATCAGGCGCGGCGGCGGCGTCGTCTTCATCACGAGATTGCGGGCGAGCGCTGCAGCTCCGCCCAAGTGATAGATCGTGCCGTTGCGTCGTGCGCTCGCTGCGACCCTGTTGGCCCGGCGCATCCGGGCCTGAGCGTAGCGCTCGAACGCGGTTTCGATCGTCAGGTCCGCCTTTGCAAAATGGTCGGCCAGCGTCACGGCATCCTCAAGCGCCAGCACACCGCCCTGGGCCAGATAAGGCAGAACCGGATGCGCCGCGTCGCCAGCCAGCGCGATCCGCCCGTTCGACCAGCGCGCAAGCGGATGTGTGTCCATCAGCGCCCACGATCGCCAATCCGCACCAGCAGCGATGAGCTCCACAAGATCAGAGGCAAGGCGTGCGGTCCGCGCACACAGCGCGTCTCGGTCGACGGCCTCGTTCCAGCCGGTGGCCCCGTCGGCACCCGACAAAATGACCACCATCGCGATCTCCCGGCCGCCCCGCACGGGATAGTGAACCGCGTGAGCGCCCGGCGCAAGCCACAGGCCCACCGCGTTCGCCCGCAACGCGAGTGGCGCCCGCTCGGTCGGCACCACGCAGCGGTATGCGCGCCTGCCCGTGAAACGCGGCTC
>JBBRKD010000380.1:0-3105 GCA_038218255.1 Hyphomicrobiales bacterium
AGATGACGAAAAGCCGGTCAGTAAGTTTCAAACTCTGCACGCCGTCGCTTCGGCGAGCTGACCCGTGCCAAGATTCTGGGGCACGAAAGTGGCGGGGGTGCTTCACGGTGTTCACGCGCGCTCACGGCCCCAAAGCCGCCAATCACGTTAGGCCTGGACGCGGCCCGTCGCCATACCCAGCACTCGCGACCGCGCGCCCCGCCCCTCTACTCCAACCGCTCCGCCATATATTGATCGCGCGCCAGATTGCTGAACCGGGTGAACTGGCTTTCGAACGCGAGCTGCACGCTGCCCACCGGGCCGTGGCGCTGCTTGCCGATGATGACTTCGGCCTTGCCGGAAACCTGCATCATCTTGGTCTGCCATTCCTGGAATTCCTGGGTGCCCTCGTTGGGCTTCAAGCGCTCGACGTAATATTCCTCGCGGAACACGAACATCACCACGTCGGCGTCCTGTTCGATCGAACCAGACTCGCGCAAATCCGAAAGCTGGGGGCGCTTGTCTTCGCGCTGCTCCACCTGTCGCGAGAGCTGCGACAGCGCAATAATCGGGCACTGCAATTCTTTCGCCAGCGCCTTGAGGCCCGTCGTGATTTCGGTCACTTCCTGCACGCGGCCTTCGCCCGTGCGCTTTGAGCCCGACACCAGCTGGAGGTAATCGATGATCAAGCATCCAAGCCCGCGCTGGCGTTTCAGCTTGCGGGCGCGCGCACACAACTGCGCGATCGTGATGCCGCCCGTCTGGTCGATATAGAGCGGGATTTCGCTCATATCCCGGCTCACCGTCACGAGCTTGCGGAACTGATCTTCGTCGATCAAGCCACGGCGGATTTTCTCAGACCCCACTTCGGATTGTTCCGACAGAATACGGGCGGCTAACTGTTCCGCACTCATTTCAAGCGAGAAAAACCCGACGACGGCCCCGTCCAGCACGTTCGTCGTGCCATCCGTCTGCTGTTCGGCCCTGTAGGCCTTGGCGATGTTGAACGCGATATTGGTCGCCAGCGCCGTTTTGCCCATCGACGGGCGACCGGCGAGAATGATCAAGTCGGACGATTGCAGCCCGCCCATTTTGTTGTCGAGATCGGACAGCCCGGTCGCAATCCCCGACAATCCGCCAGCGCGCTGATAGGCATTGTTCGCCATCTCGATGGCATGTGTCAGCGCAGTGCCAAACGTCAAAAATCCCTGGCCGTATTTGCCCTGCTCGGCGAGCGCATAGAGCGCGCCCTCGGCCTCTTGGATCTGGTCTTCGGGCGACGCATCGACGGGCGAATCATACGCAACGTTAACGAGGTCTTCGCCGATCGAGATCAATGTGCGCCGGATCGCGAGATCGTAGACCGTGCGGCCGTAGTCGTGCGCGTTGATGATCGTCGTCGCATTCACCGCAAGCCGACCGAGATACTGCGGCACGGTGAGGTGGTCGCTAATGGCTTCCGCGTTCTCGAAGAACGTTTTGACCGTCACCGGCGTTGCCTGTTTGCCAGCCATGATCAGCTTGGCCATCGTCTCATAGATCTGCCCATGCAGCGGATCGTAGAAATGCTCCGGCTCCAGGAACGACGACACACGATCGTGCGACTCGTTGTTGATCAGCATCGCACCCAGCAACGCCTGCTCGGCCTCGATGTTGTGGGGCGGCGCGCGGAACGTGATCGCTTCCGTGCTTGCCGCCGCCTGGCGCAATTTATCGCCGGACGTGACGGAGGGGGACGTGGCGGAGGTGAGGCGGGCTGATTTGCTCATGGGCGTGTGATAACCCAATCCCACCCGCTGCCACTGTGGCCTCTCCGTCGTTCCCCGCAATGCACAGGCCTCAAATTTTCAGGTTGAATTCCCCCGAATCACGACGTTGCGCAGCCAGCTCATGACGTGGCGCATTCAGCCGCCACGCTCGTGGTACGAGCGTTGTCCCCCACCACCCCGTTTAGGTCCCAAAAAGAGGAGAGTGTGAGGGGTCACCCCTCACGCGGGTCGAAAGGCGGCAGCCCTTCTCGCGCAGCGAACCCACACACGGCAATCAATTCACGCGCGTCACTTCCACGAGATTATCCGAGAATGTCGGCGCGCGACCAAGCCCGCTCCAGGCATCCGACGAGATCGAATTCACCGACCCATCCGAGCGATTGAGCGAACGCCAGTAGCCAAGCGTCGCAACCACAACGCCCGCCGGTACGTCGTCGGTGACCCGGGCAACGCCTTGAAAATCGCCACGCGCATTCGCAACACGCACGGGGTCGCCCTGGCGGATCGAGCGCTTTTCGGCGTCGACCGACGAGATCATGACGAACTGTTCGCCCTGGCCTTTGATCTTGTGCGGTTCGTTGGCGTAGCACGAGTTCAAGAACCCGTGGCTTTTCGGCGAGATGATGTTGAGCGGATAGAGCTTGGCCTGATCGGGGTTCGTCTCCGGGCTTTCGCGCATGGCCACATAGCCCGGCAGCGGATCAACGGCTTCGCCCGATTGCTCGCCCTCATACATCGCGCGGAAGGGTCCAGCGACGAAGTTTTTGGCGTCGTGCAGCAGGATTTCGACCTTGCCCGAAGGCGTCGGGAACTTGCCGTCTCTGTGCGGCGCGCGCGTGTCAACCGGGCCGACGTCGATGCGGTAGTAGCCATGCTCTTTGAAGTAATCCATGCCGACGCCGCCCATCTTGGGGTCGTCCCAATTGATGTAGGCCGCACACAATTCGCTATCGGTCATTTTGAAAACGGGATCGTCAAAGCCCATTTCCTTGGCGAGACGTCGCCACATCTCAGACGTTGGCAAGCACTCGCCGGGTGGCTCGACGGCCTTCTGGTTGTAGGTGAAGTAGAAATGCCCCCACGACCACAACATGTCCTCGGCTTCGCCAGCCATCGCAGACGGCAAGACAATGTCGGCGTATTTGGCCGTGTCAGTCAGGAAGTGCTCGGCAACAACGGTGAACAGGTCCTCGCGCAGAAGTCCCTTTACGATCTTATTGGTCTCGGGCGACTGGCTGACCGGGTTGGTGCAAAAAACGAACATGCTTTTGATCGGCGGGTCGAGTTTCATTTCACCCGTCAACGCCGCGCCAAGACGCAGATTGTTGACGACCCGGGTGCCAGGTTTGATGAAATC
>JBBRKD010000381.1:0-3090 GCA_038218255.1 Hyphomicrobiales bacterium
GGGCGTAAAAATAGAACGCGCTCAATGATTCCCGGTTTGGTTTGGCCATTCACACGCTTCCTGCATCGACTCATCGTTGTTGGATATTCGCTATAGATGGCCATTCGCGTTCCATAGTTTTTTCTGGGCTGTCCTAAGAGACTAGCATGCGTGTGAATCGCTCTGGATTCTGTAAACATCTAGTAGCCTCGTTTTAAGAAATGTTTTTCAAAATCCACCGGAGACGTCCAGTCGTTGTGTCCGTGCTGGCGGCTAGGGAAGGTCTGAACAAGCCTCCGGTGCTGCCGCAACGCACGATTGCAACCGCGCTTTGAAACGCGTCTTTCGAAAATCGCCGATGTTTTAGCCGATTTTCCGCGTTCTTATCGCCGATCAGGCAGTTCAGCCGCCCGATTGGTTTTTAACGCACGCAACTATCCCGTCATCGCCAATAGTTTTCGCCGCGCCATCCACAAATTTGACAGCCGCAAGCGCAAGAAGATTCCGCTGGCGGACCGCCAGACGCTGATCCGGCCGGGAATGGCCAATGAGGTGTGGTCGATGGATTTCGTGTTTAATCGCACGGCCGATGGCCGGGCGATAAAGACCTTGACGGTGGTGGATGATGCCACCCACGAAGCAGTCACGATCATGCCTGACACGGCGATCTCGGGCGCCTACCTGACGCGCATCCTGGATCGCCTGAAGCACGAGCGTGGTCTGCCGAAGGTGATCCGCACCGACAACGGCAAGGATTTCTGCGGTCGGGCGATGCTGCAGTGGGCGCATCAGCAGGGTGTCCAGTTGCGGCTGATCGAGCCAGGCAAACCGAACCAGAACGCCTATGTCGAATCGTTCAATGGCCGCTCCCGGGATGAGTGCTTGAACGAACACTGGTTCACCAGCTTGGCGCACGCCCGCGTCGTGATGGGAATACAACGAGGAGCGACCGAAGAAAAAGCTGGGCGGCATGACACCGAATGCGTACGCAAAACACCTGGCGCTACAAGCCAGCCAAAACCAACCGAAACAGATTACAGTGCAATCTGCCGGACTCTAAACGGTACTGCTATTCAAAGGGGGGGCACGTCGGCGCCACTGATCAAAGGAGGGGCGACCACGATGTTCGGGACATCTCGGGGTCGCTGCCCGACAAGAACGAACTCCCCCCATCGGTGCGCCGGACTGATCAGAGTCGCTGTTGGTCGATGGCCCATGGCACCGCCCCGGCGCACCTGGCACTGGCGTGGCCACACGGCAAAGCGCCCGTCACTCGTCCTTCCCCGGTGACAGACTCGGCCCTTCAGGCCGGACAACCTCGATGAAACTCTTCCGGCGCTCTTGGTTTCCCACATCCAGGACGAACAGCTTGCGCTCGCCCGCAACCTGATCTCCGCATGCGCAAAAGCCCAGCCTTGGGTAAAAGTCGCTCACGGTTCCATTGCGCACGGTTCCGATGTATTCACCGACCAGCCGCGAAACGCCTGAATTGCGGGCCTCGGCAGCCAACAGGTTCATGAGCGTTTCCTCGACCCCACGCTCGAGCACGCGGCAAGACTGCAGCCATGTGTCGATGGTCCATGCGTCGGGTTCCTTGCGCACGATGACGACCGCGATCGTGCCGTGCGCACCGAATGCGTCATCCAGCGTCGCTTGCCAGCAAAGCAACGACTGGTCAGACGCCATGCGGCGAACATCCTCTTCGTTGTAACGACGAGTCGTGAGATTGAACTGATTGGACTTGTTGATCAGTTGCGCAATCCGCGCCCGGCCCGCGTCGTCGAACGGTCGCAGCGTCATCCGCATCCGAAGCGACGCCAGATAGTCGTCGTAGTTCCCGATCCGGGCGCGGACCTCCGCACATTTCGCGCTGGCGCCGTACGCATCTGCGCGTCCCAGATCATCGGATGTGGGTGGCAAGTGTTCGAACGCACCGCTATCGCAAATGCGTTGCACGAAATACGCAGGGTCATCGCCGATTTCCAGCACGTTGATGAGAGGTAGCTCCTGGCGTACGCGGCTTCGCTCGGCGGGATTGTCATCAACGAACACCAGGGATTCGAGGCCGAGCTTGAGCGACTCGGAGATGGACCTGAGGTTGGTCGCCTTGTCGATCCAGTTTGTCTGGAACACGGCGACATGGCACTCGCGCAAGACCATCTCCGGATGCGCTCGGAACGGTTCCCGCGCAACCTGGTCATCGTTCTTGCTGCAGATCGCGACCACGATCCCGCGCTCACGCAAGGTCAGCACGAAGCGCTGGAATACTGCAAAAGCTTCGCCATCCACGGAGTTCTGCCCCAGCCGGATACCGGCGAGGCCGTCATCCCCAATCTCGCCGCCCCATAGCGTGTTGTCCAGGTCCAGGACAATGGCCCGCCCCGATTTTCCCGTCATCGCAGCGAGCAGACTCGCGAGGTTGGCGGCGACGAGCGGTGCGAGCTCGATAGCAAATGGCACCTTCGCCTGGAAATAGCGGACGGGATCGAACCAGCGCGCGTGGCCCACATCAGCCGCCAATGCTGCAAGGTCCCACACGATCCATCGCCCTGCTCGCCCACCATCCAGGATGGCGTTGTTCACGAGCGCCACGAAGCGCGCATCGGTGCCACTGACGGCCCTGTCGGCGGAGCCTACCCGCGCCCCGCATTGCGGAATGGTCGCCACGATTGGCGGACAGCCCGCCTTCTGTCGCACTGCCTCCACGATGCTGGAAAGCAGGTCCTCTGCTGCTGCAAGCGCCGACACTTCTGCCGTTTCATCTCCAAGACGCCGATCGGCGGGGATCGAATGCTCATCAAGGACGATCAAGACCGCGTCGGGCGCGACACCGGCGAATGGGTTGTCGGGCCCAAGAGCGAAGTTCGCGATACCGTCATAAGGCGCCACAACGCACTCGACCAGCAGGCCGCGTGCCGCGGCTGCGGCGGACAGCGCCTCGATTAGTGGGTCAAGCGTGCGCGCGCCGACGACGCCCAGACAGAACCGGCGAAAATGCGGAAGAATGAAGGACGACGCACAAACCATTGCGACCAGTCGCGCCAACCTGCGATGTTCAAGCAGCCCCTTCTCGCAGACAGCCAGGCGCCGCAGTTCGGTACCGATCGAGCC